>NZ_QFWH01000006.1 GCF_003149375.1 Vampirovibrio chlorellavorus | reverse complement strand
GCATGGCCTGAGTGGCCTCAAACTGGGCTTTGGGCTCCAGAGCGCTTTGAGGCAAGGTTGTAGAAGCGGGGGGCTTTGTCGACTCGGCCGCTGACGTCTCCCCAGGTGAAGGTGAGGGGGCAGCGGAAGGCGCTCCCGATGGCGAAGGTGAGGGGGCAGCGGAAGCTGATACCTCGCCAGACTTTGTCTGCATTTTTGGTTTATCCGAAGTGGAAGGCGAGGGAGAAGGCGCTTCAGGCTTCTTATCTTCTTTGGCTTTACCCGAAGCGGACGGTGAAGGCGAAGGCGAAGGCGCTTCAGATTTCGCCTCCTCTTTTTTAGGCTCTTCTTTGGGCTTTTCGTCGGATTTTGGGGGGGATGCAGGTTTCGGCGGCTTGGCAGATAGCTGCCCGGAAGGAATGGATGTCATAGACACCTCGCGCTTTCAGGTGGAAAAAATCAAAAAAAGGCCTTATGCAATCATGTATATAAAAACAATAGAATCTTTAGGATTGTCAGCCCCACATACGGGGCTCTCAAAAGCACTTTCAGGCTGGCCGGTTGAGATTTGCGCTCCCGTGCGTCACCAGTGCCCTCAAGTCAAAACCTTGGCCTTTAACGATCCCGGTGGACTGCGGTTCCGGCATGACCAGGAAACGGAGGCATTGCGCCTGTCAATCTCAAACGCGCTACAAAAGTTAATAAATTAACAAGCAAAAAGTTTGAGGCGGTTTCGAACGGTACAACCCGTAAACGCTAAAACCACTCGAAGGAGTATGCAGTGATCTCGAACAGCGCTATCCAGCAACGGGCGCCACAGCCTGGGTCTCCATCCGTTCAATTTGGCATGGCTCCCAAACCGAAATCCCCTGAAAGCGGGTCGCAAAGCCTGGAAGATGGCACTTCAAAAGAAGACGCCTTTTCTAGGCAGCCATCAAGTTCGGACGATGACCAGCAGGAAACTTCAAGCCTGACCGGACAAAAGGAACGGCTGGAGCAAAAGTACAACAGTCTTTCCCGCGACATTAAAAGCATTGAAAGCAAGTTTAAGCAGTCTACCGTAAGCACTCAATCGGTGATTGAAGCCTTAACTTGCGCCATGCGGGAACAATGCAGACTGGATAAGCAAATTCAGCAACTGAAGCAGACCATTCAGCGCCAGGAGGAAACAAGACACTTCAAGGCGGAATTGGATGCACTGAAGGCATCGAAATCACTGGATCAATTCAATGCGGAAAGTTCTTCCCCGTCGTCCTCAAGGGCAGGCCGACTGCTGCAGACCGCTTTGAAATTTGACAATCCAGAGGCGATTGAGAACCTGCACCAGAAGGGCTATTTTGAAACGGATCGCAAAGCCGAAGAAGCGGCCTTTCTCTTTGTGCGTCAAAATTTTCCTAAACGACATCCTCTAACAGCAATAATTGACACCACTAAAATTGGGCCAGACACGCTCCTGCATGCGGTTGAGCAAGACGCTGAGAAATGTTTTGCCAAAATGCTGGAACTCGGCGTGGCCTTGGAAGAATCGTTCTATGCACCCATCATTGCAGAGGTCGGGGATATGAAACGCTTCCAGAATGTCGCGATGCTTTTGAAAAAAAGGGTCGAACACTTCAATCCCAACGTTCCATGGGTGGGCACAGCGTCCAGTCCGTTTAACGAGAAAAAGAATTTATATCAAAAATACCTGGATCGCCTTCCTCAATAGCCGCGGCCCTGCAAGAGTGATTGAATCAGCGGATGCTGGCGAAAAAAGCTGCCGTGCTACACCAGCGCTCTAAAACCGGTACTTAAGCCCTTAACGGCCTCGCCCTGAAAGCCAACCCGACTCAAGGATTTCGTTGCCGCAATCAACCGGGTTCGTTGCTCCTCATTCAAATGGGCAAGCCCGGCGCCCAGACCGGCAATGGCTACACTCTTCGGATGATCCTGCCACATGTCACAGGCCAAAGCTACCAATTGCTCTCGCTCGGCTTCATTCAAAGCGTCACGGTTTTTACCCAGTTCCGCGATGACCGCGCCTTGTTCACCCTCCGCTTGCATGGCAAGGGTCATGCTGAACAACTGATTCCGCTGCTCGGCGTTCAAATGCGGCAGCCCGGAGGCCAGACCTTTCAGGGCAGTGCTTCTGAATTGATCTTCCTCAATCCCTTGTGTCATCTCAATCAGCTGATCACGCTGAGTCTCGCTCAAATGCGCCAGCCCTGAGGACAGACCTTTGAGGGCATTACCTCGAAACGGTGGTTCCTCGATCGCCTGTGCCATCTGGATGAGCTGATCGCGCTGGTTCTCGTTTAAATGCGCCAGCCCGGAGCCCAGATGGGCAATGCCCCAACTTTTCTGAAAGCTGTCATGAATGGATTGGGCAATCTCCAGCAACCGATCGCGTTGAGTGGGGTTCAGCCCATCAAGAGCGAGACTGAAACCTTCCAGGACAGACTGTTTATACTTATCTTCCTGTAGGGCATTAGTCATGCCAAGCACCTCATCTCGCTGATCGTCGCTCACATGAACCAAATTTTTGCCCAAAGCGAATAGAACCCGGCTTTGCGCAAAGTCATCTTGCAGGGATTGTGTGATTTCCACCAATCGGGCCTGCTGCGCAGGGCTAAGGGCAGCAATGCTCCTACTTAAACCGGCCAAGGCATCGCTTTTGACAAAATCACCCTGCAGGGCTTCTGCCATTGCTAACAGCCGCCCTCGCTGCGCCTCATCAAACACCCCCAAACTGGCGCTCAAACCGGCAATGGCCATGCTTTTCAGATAATCTTCCCGCAAGGATTCTGCCATTGCCAACAGCCGCCCTCGTCGGGCCTCGCTCAGTACATCCGGGTTGGCGCTTAAACTGGCAATAGCCATGCCTTTGGAGGATTCATGCTGCAGGGACTCTGTCATTGCCAGCAACCGTTCAAACTGCGCATCATTCAGAACGTGCAAGCTGTCCCTCAAACTACCAATGGCCATGTTTTTGGATAATTCGTCGCCCAGGGACTGGAACATGTCGATTACCTTGTCTCGCTGTGAAGCGTTTAAATGGAAAAGGTTGGCCCCCAGTCCGGTAATAGCCACAGACTTGTCCAACTCCTTCCGAAGCGTTTTGGCCATCCGAATCAACTGTCCGCGCTGCTTTTCATTCAGCTCGCCAAACCCATGGGACAACGCCGCAATGGCACAAGCTCTGGCCCAGTCATCCCGGGTCGATCCAGCAACTTGCATTAACTGCTCCCGCTGATTTGCAGTCAGACTGCCCAGTTCTCTGGATAATGCGACCATAGCGGCAGCTCTGGAATCACCTTCCTCCATGCCCTGCACCAATTGGACCAACTGCCCGCGCTGCGCTGCGTTAAAGACAGCGGGACGAGTACATAGGTTCAGGATGGTACAACTTTTATGCTCCCCCGGTTCCATGGCCACCACCCGGTCGATCAGGGTTTGACGCGTCCCCCGTCCCAGCAGACCCAATTCCCAGGAATCAATATAGCGCTCCGGGGAGTACTGCGGACTCTGGACCGCATCCCAAAGTTTTTTATACCCGTTTATTTGCCCTTGCAAACGCTGATAAAGGTTGTCTCCCACCTGTCGCACCGGCCATTCAAAAATAGCCTTGCTGCTGAGCCGCAAGGCGTGCAGGGCCTGAAACCTGGCGTAGTTGTCCGGCTGGTCCAGCGTCAGCTTTTCAAGAATCAGGGGCATCACATCCCGGGGTAGAGAAGCCATGGTAGCGGCATCGCCTCTCGTTTCCAGACTGGCTTCAAAGCGATCCCTGCCAGATGAGGGACTATCTCCCGGCTGCCGGGCGCTGGCGGCGGACTGCTGAACTGGCTGGGTGCTAAGACTGAGACATTGACCTGAAAACCGGAGGCGGGGAATGGACATGGGCGGGCGCTACTCCATTTGGCTGGACTATCATGGGCGGACAATCTGAACAGACTGCGTTGACTAATCCAAACCCAAACAAGGCAATTCTTGCCGTGTTGTGAGACATCGCCAACCGATTGGACGGCTGAAAAGTTTTGCGCCTTCAGGCGCCCCAAAAATGTAACTAAATATTGCAGATGATCAATATTTATATTCAATATTTTTTATATACAAACATAAGGGACAATCATCCGACATAGGCACAGTAAAAATAGGACATCGCATATGAGCACGACTGGGATTACAAGTCCACAGATTTCCTTATTGAAGGCTGAAATGCAAACCAATCTCAAAGCCCCCACAACGGCCAACCCCAAACCAGCTGCCGCACTGGCCAGCCTGGCCACCACGCTGAACGGCGCACCCCAGGCAGGTAAAGCCTATATGCCTGATATCTACACACCCATTGCCGCCAACGAATGGGCTTTTGTATGGGGCGATCCCCATTTCCGGGAAGCCGATGGTGGCAGATTCGACGTTCAGAAAGAAGGAAAATTCAACATCCTGAAAGACAAGGGAATTTCTTTCACGGCAGACTTCCAGAAGGTGCCCGCCAAAGCCGGGGAGATCATTGATCCCAAAAATGACAAGCGCCCCACGGTCACCAAAAGCGCCGATCTGGTAATCGATGGCAAGAAAATTCATATTGACGCCTCCGGTAAGACCACTGTCGATGGTAAGGAACTCAAGAATTTTGATCCCGTCACCCTGGGCCCCAACAGTTCCATCGCCAAAACCATTGATGGCAGCACCCTCATTCAAACCGGAGAATACACCATCCTCTTTGAGTCCGTCGGAAAAGGACAGCGCCTGGATTTCGCGGTAAAATCCGGCGGTAATGGCGTCGGCGCCGATGGTGTCAATCCATCCGGCTTACTGGGTGAGACCTTCGATGCGGACAACATCCGGCTCACAAAACCCAAGAAGAATATTGACGCTTACCAGATCACTTCCAACCCACCCCCGGCGCCTGACATTAAAAGCGAATTGGAAAAACTGCTTCAACAAATAATAGCCATGATTCAGCAACTGCTTCTGGGCTTTAAGGCCTGACAACGGTTCTAATCCTGTACCATGCGAGGGTGTCTACAGTGCATGCTGTAGCACCCTCCCTGGCGTTCGGAAATTAGCCAGACAAGGAATGGTCAAATTCTGTTCAGGATTTAAAATATCCCTACGGAGACGGGGATTCTCATGCATACGGTATCCACAGATCTGGCTCCCTTCAAGTTAATCAACCACTCGCTTCATCCACTGGATGGCGGCGCCCATGACTACGACGCGCTGCTCGAGGACATTGGCGACGCTTGCTATGTATCCATTGGCGAGGCTTCCCATGGCACCCACGAGTTTTACCGGGAAAGGGCCCTCCTGACCCGGCGGTTGCTTGTGGAAAAAGGATTTCACGCCGTCGCGGTAGAAGCGGACTGGCCCGATGCCTATCAGGCCAATCGGTATGTGCAGGGGCAGGGAGACAGTCAATCTGTCGAGGAGGCATTGGGTGGCTTCCGGCGATTTCCAGCCTGGATGTGGCGAAATACCAATGTGGTCAACTTTCTGCAATGGCTCCGAACATACAATGACGGTCTATTCGCCGACATTCCCAATCAGGGTCCCAAAATCGGCTTTTATGGACTGGATTTATACAGCCTCTCCACCTCCATACAGACCGTGCTGAAACTGCTGGATGACATCGATCCCGCTGCCGGTCAGATGGCCCGCGCCCGTTACGCCTGTTTTGATCCCTATCTGGGCAACATTCAGAAGTATGCCTATAACGCTAGCATTGGCATCAAGGCGAATTGCCGGGAGCCCGTTGTTCAGCAACTGATGGACTTGCAACAGGCCCGATTGAATCGTCCTGCAAACGACAGCGGCGAGCAACGGGAACTGTGGTTCAACATTGAGCAAAACGCACGGCTGATTCGGAACGCAGAGCGCTATTACCGAACGATGTTCGCCGGTGCCGTCCAATCCTGGAACTTGCGGGACGCCCACATGGCCGAGACCTTGCAGGCCTTACTGCAGCATTTGCGGCAACAGAACGGCCAACCGGCCAAAGTGGTGATATGGGCCCACAACTCCCATATTGGAGATGCCCGAGCCACTGAGATGGGTTGGCAAGGGGAATGGAACATCGGTCAATTGCTGCGGCAGCGCTACGGGCCGCAGTGTTACGCCATCGGATTCACCACGTATACCGGCACCGTCACGGCCGCTGAAAGCTGGGACGGCCTTCCGCTGAAACGGCAGGTCCGGCCCGCACTGGAAAAAAGCTACGAGCAGCTTTTTCATCAGCTGGATGCTCCCGACTTCTGGCTGGGTTTTAAACGGGATCCCGAACTGGCCCTGACACTGCAAGGCCCCCGACTGGAGCGGGCCATCGGGGTGATTTATCAACCCGGAACCGAACGCCAGAGTCATTATTTTCAGGCCCGTTTAAGCCAGCAGTTTGACGCCGTTATTCACCTGGACAACACCCGGGCCGTCCAGCCACTGGAGCGAAATATCCACTGGGAGCAGGGTGAAATTCCGGAAACCTTTCCATCGGCCTTTTGACAAGTCGATCCGAAACAGCATACACAACCACCAGGAGCGCATCACCATGAACACCGTCCTGATCCATCGGGCAATTTACTGGTTCATCATCCTTGGCGTTCTCCTTTTTGTGTTCCTGTTGCTACAGCCCAAAACCAGTGGACATCGGCTGCACTGGCTTTCTCCACAACACTTTCGTATTCCGGCGGTCGACATCACCCGGGACGCCTCGCCTTGAAAACACGGTTGTTCCCCCAAGCGGGGCGTGAGACATTGAAAACGGAAAAGGATCCATGAGCCTGCCCACTATTGCCTACTTTTCCATGGAGGTAGCCATTGATCAGTCCATTCCCACTTACGCGGGCGGCCTGGGCTTTTTGGCCGGAAGTCTCCTGCGTTCCGCCTGGGAAATGGAAATGCCCCTCATCGGAATTTCCATCCTCTGGTCACAAGGCTACGGTCAACAGAAACTCACATCGGCGACCACAGCGGAGATTGAATACAGAAGCTGGAGCCGGGACGGGCTGGAAGAAACCGGCCTCAGTGCGGTGATTCCGATATTTGATCAGCCGGTGCGGGTCAAAGCCTACTACCTGCCTCCGCAGCGCTTTGGCACGGCTCCCGTTTATTTTTTATCCACCGATACCCCTGAAAATCCGCCCGCCGCTCGCCGATACACGGAGAAGCTGTATGACAGCGACGAGCGGACACGCATCGGTCAGGAAATGGTACTGGGCATTGGGGGCTACCAGATTTTGCGACAAGTCGGGCCACTGCCCGATGTCTATCACCTGAACGAAGGGCACTCGGCGCCACTGCTCTTTCAACTGCTTGCGGCGGCGGGTGGAGATCTGGAAGCGGTGCGTCAGCAGTGTGTTTTTACCACCCATACCCCCATCGCCGCGGGGAATGAAACGCACGATGCCCAATTACTGACCCAGGCGGGGTACTTTGGTCAAACGACTGAAGCCATCGCCATCGCCCAGGGAGGCAGCCCGTTTTCTCTGACCGCGGCGGCCCTGCGGATGTGTCGCATTGCCAACGGGGTGTCTCTTATCCATGGAAAAGTGGCCAATGAACTTTGGGAAACGCTGGAAAACCGATGCCCCATTATCGCCATTACCAACTCGGTCAACCTCCATTACTGGCAGGATTCCCGATTTCGGCAGGCGGGCGCCTCGGGGCGTTTGTTGTCCCTGAAGCGACAGATGAAAGCATCCTTGTTCCAGCGTGTGGAACAAGAAACCGGGAAAAAACTGAACCCCGATGTGTTAACCATTGTCTGGGCCAGGCGGTTTACGGAGTACAAGCGGCCCACGCTCATCTTCAGAGATCTGAATCGTTTAAAAAAGCGCCTGCAATCCAATCAGATCCAACTAATTTTTGCCGGGCGTTTTCATCCCAACGATGCCAAGGGGCGTCAGTTGTTCAATCAGGTTCTCAGCTACAGTCAGGCATTGCCCAATATTGCCGTATTGCTGAACTATGAACTCACCCTCAGCAAGCAACTGAAATGCGGCGCGGATGTCTGGCTCAATACGCCATTACGCCCACTGGAGGCCTCCGGCACGTCGGGTATGTCAGCCAGCATGAACGGCGCGGTGCATTTTTCCACTTACGATGGCTGGGCCGTAGAGGGAACGTTCCACCACATCAACGGCTATATCATCAACCCGGAAGGCCACTGCGAAACGTGCAACCGCATTTCAGAAGCCCCGGTTTGCCAGCGGGATGAGCGAGACCGGCAGGATTACGAATCCCTGATGGACATTCTGGAAACGGACATCATTCCCACTTATTACCAGGACCCTGCCCGTTGGGCCGCCCTGATGGCCCAGTCCATTCACAACTCAGAAATCTATTTTCACTCGGATCGCATGATGCTGGAGTATTTCAACCGCATGTACCGCATCCTGTAAGACCTGTTCGCAAGGCCTATTCTTTCTGCAACATCAGTAAAAACCGGCAATCGGTTTGGGCTTTCAGGGAGTGAGCCAGTTTGGCATCCATATAAATGCCATCCCCGGCGGACAGTTCAACCGTGGCATCGGGCCCCATCCACTGGGCCTTTCCGGCGTACAGTAAAATCACCGCTTTCATGGGCGTCCAATGGGTCGCCAAAGCGGTCCCGGCCTGCAGTTCCCAAACCTTGAGCTGAACGTTGGGCGTTTCCAGAAGGGACTCCGTATGCAACTGGTGCGTGACGGGCTGCTCAATAGGGAAATGAAACTGAAGATAGCGTCTGGAAGAAGGTTCGGACGATTCAATGGGCATCACCCGGGATTTGGCCAGAATATCCTCCATGCGGGCCATCACCTGATGTTTTTCCGAAGGCGTTAAACTTTTTTCCAGCAAGGGAAAAACAGCTTTTTCCTCCTTGGCGAAGTGACGCTTCACCAAGTCCACGAAGGCATTTGCCTGTGTCAGCAATTTTTCATTGCAATCTTCCGGAAATGTATAATTCAGGATGCCGGTGACCACAGCGGCCCGTTGCAATAACACTTCCTCATGCTCAATCTCCAGCATGGGAATGGGGTGATATTTAGACAAAGCCGGGAAAATAACCTGATCTTCACAAGCGGCATGCACATTCATGCGCTGCACCAATTCTTCAGCCACCGCCCGGGCCTCACTGAGAGACTGGCTGGCCTGATGTTGGCAAATCTCCTCCAGACAGCGAATCAGCTGGTCCATCAGCTGGGTCATGTCGTTATGATCGGCCACCAGTTTTTTGGTAACCGCAGAAACGGGACTGAGCTTGCCGGGTGGAATGGACATGTCAAAAGCCTTTTCAGAAGCCTTTAAAATGGATGTAAACGCAGGCGTCAAAGTTTGCAGGTAAGTAGTTCCCTGCCAGACGGACATGTGATCCAGCATAAAAAATCGAGAGCAAAACTGACATTGGCCGTCTGTCTAGACTTTGGATCAGCAACCCTTCCCAAGAAATTTTTACCTGTTTGAGCCCAGCGAGTGAAGATGAAGGCCTGGCAGATCTTGCCAGCGGCAATCCCATGGTTTGCCTGAGCGGTAGGCAGTTTTGCAAACACCTGGAGGCAAACGCATAGAGCAGAGAGACTGAACCATCTTGAAGCCAGGACCCCATTGGGCCAAACGCTGAGCCACCCGGGAAAAGCAAATAGACACAACACCCCCACCTCGGGGATAATGGCCCTGTTCTTTGTCGATACCAGGAAAGTTAAACACAATGCAAGCACAATTATCCGCCCCCCAGTCCCAGTGTTCTCCATTCGGGATGATGATGCAATACATCACCGGTTACTGGGTATCTCAGGCCATTTACACCCTGACCAAGCTGGGCGTTCCCGAAGAATTGAAAAACGGGCCCGCCAGTGCCCAAACACTGGCCGATCGCCTGGAGGCCAACCCGGACTTTTTATTCCGCCTGTTGCGTGCCAGCAGCGCCATGGGCCTCTTAGAATCCCATGACAACGACCAGTTTTCGCTTTCCCCTTTGGGACAACTGCTGCGGGAAAACGTGCCCAACAGCATGCGAGCCATTGTATTAATGATGGGGGAAGAACATCTGACGGCCTGGAACCGGCTGCTGGATGGCGTAAAAACGGGTCAGACTCCCTTTGAAATGGAATTTGGCACCCAGTGTTTCGATTATATGGAGAAAAACCAGCGGGCCGGTGACCTTTTCAACGCGGCCATGACCTCCTTTGTGGAAAATGAAGTGTCCCAAGTCACGGCGGCTTACGATTTTGGCCAATTCGAGCAACTGATTGACGTGGGCGGCGGCCATGGCAGGCTTCTGGCCAGCATCCTGAAGCAGCATCCACAGCTGAGCGGGGTGGTGTTTGACTTGCCCCATGTGGTCAATGGCGCGGCGGCCATCTTTGAGCAGGATGGGGTGAGCGATCGGGCCAAAGCGGAAGGAGGCGACTTCTTCCAGGCCGTTCCGGCCAACGCCGATGGTTACATTATGTCGCACATCATTCACGACTGGAGCGACAGTAAATCTCTGGAGATATTGAAGAACATCCGCCGGGTCATTCGCCCCAACGGAAAACTGTTATTGGCGGAAACCGTCATTCTGCCCGGCCCCAACGCCATCAACAGTACCCTGATGGATCTGAACATGCTGGTGATGACCCCCGGCGGTCGGGAGCGTACCCGGGCGGAGTATGAAGCCCTGCTTGCTCAGGCTGGATTCTCTTTGCTCCGCATTATTCCGGTTTCGACCATGGTGTCCATTATTGAAGCGGTGCCTGCCACACTTTAACACCACTGCAGCCAATTCTGGTTAAACCACTCAGGGAAGCCCTCATAGAGCGCTTCCCTGAATGGTTTATTAACAGCGGGTCTCCAACTGGAGAATGGTTAAAGAAAAACACCTGATTCAGAATGAAGCCCGAAGCCCTGAGGCAAACCCAAAGCGGCTTCAAGGACTAAAAGAGGTTTGCACTAAAAAGAACTGAACTGAAAAAGAGAGAATGGAGGTAGCCCCCATGAGTCGTCTGATTGCGGAAATCGCCGTGGATCCCATTGGCACACAGGAGCCCACCGAAAGCGACTACGTGGTAGCCGCGGAAAGGGCCCTGAAAAAGGCGGTGGAAGCCAACAGCAGTCTTCAGTATCAAATCAATCCCATGTCCACCACCATTGAGGGCGAACGAGAGGACGTGCTGCGGGTTTTGGAACGCATGCACCAGGCCCCTTTTCAAGAAGGGGCCCGACGGGTTATTACCACCATCCGGCTGGATGAGCGCTCCGATCAGGACAACGCAATGAGACATCACACGGATGTGGTGCTTCAAAAACTGGCCGTCAGCAAAGGCAGTATGTGCTAACGCCGCAGTAAGCCCGCTATGTGCAGGCCCATTTTTGCCGGGTCATTTTTGCAAGGCTGTTTTTAAGGTTTAATAGTAGGGATTAACCGCCCGTTTCACTGGGCTGGCTTTCCTCTTTTAAACGCTTAAACACTGGATTGATGGCCTCATCATGCAAAAAAAATGGATCATAACCGGTATCGTCCTGACAGGGACAGCTCTTTGCCTCACCTTTCTGGTCAATCAAGGCGAACCGGTTCCCGCCGTCCAGCTCCACCGTCAGAACGTTATCGCCACCCTGACTGTTACTGGCGAGGTGCAAGGCGACACCACCATTGACTTCAGCCCGCCAGTAACAGCCCGGATCACCAATATTACCGTGGATGAAGGGGATCTGATTCAGCCCGGACAATTGCTGGTGCAACTGGAAAGCGATGAACAAAAGGCCCAGTTACAGCAGGCCATGGCTCAGGTTCGGCAAAGTCAGGAAACCTACCTGAACCTGAAACAAGGAACCCGTCCCGAAGAGATCCAGTACCGGAAACAACGCCTGATCGAGGCCGATCATCGTATTGAAGAGGCGCAAGCCGCCCTAAATCTGGCGGAGGCCCAGTTAATCGATGCCCGAAAAAACGCACGGCGCTTTCAGGAACTCTTTCAGCAGGAACTGGTCAGCGCCCAGGAGAACGACAACGCCCAACTGCAAGCCAGTACCGGCAGCCAACGGGTGGAACAGGCCCAGGCCACTTTGCGCGCGGTCATAAACCAGAAAGCGCAACTGATTACCCAGTTGACTCAGGCGGAAAACGGGCCCACCCGGCCAGAACTGGCTGCCGCCTTCGCCGCCTACCGTGCCGCCCAGGATAACGCCAAGGCCGTCCGGGCTCAGGTTCGGGACTATGCCATCCACAGCAACCTCTACGCGCTGGTGGTGGATCGCCCCAAAGATCCCGGGGATTTGGGCCGTCCCGGAGAAAGCATACTGACCGTGGTGGACCCTCACACGCTGGAAGTGCTTTGCTCGGTGGAGGAAAATGATTTGTCCAAGGTGCAGATACGAGACACCGCACTGGTGGTGCTGGACGCGTTTCCCGATGTGGCGCTGAAGGGCAAGATAAAACGCCTTGGGCATCAGGTTAATCAGGATAATGGCACCGTGGAAGCCCATGTGACCCTGCTGGACAGTGAATGGCCCAAGTTAAAGGGCATCGGCCTGATGCCCGGCATGACCGCCGATGTCAGCATCCTGACCCGACGCTTGAAGCAGGCCCTGATACTCCCCGCCTCCGCGGTGAAAAAAGAAGGCAACCGCTGGTTTGTCTATCAAATTCAAAATCAGCGCATCCGCAAGAAGGCCGTTCAGGGAGAGCGGCTGTCCATGGAGAACTTTCGGGTGAACGCCGGACTGAACGAAGGGGACTGGGTGGCCACCATAGCCAATGACACCCTGTTGACCAAGAAAAAAGTGCATCCCGCTCCTCCCACAACAGACAACAAGAAACCCTAGCGCCGTGGCTGCCAGATTCATAGACATCCTGCCCATTGAAGTGTACATCGCCAGCCGCTATGTCTCGGCCAACCTCAAGCAATCGCTGATTATTATGCTGGCAGTGGGCATTGGGGTGGCCCTGATTGTGTTTATCCCCTCCATCAACCTGAGCTTTTTTCAGTATTTTCTGGATAAAACCGTGCAGAACGCCCCGCACATTACCCTGACCCGGGAGCTGGACACCATGCCTCGCACCCGGCAAGCCGTGGAAACCCTGCTACAGCAGGAAAGTCCGCAAACGCAGGTACTGTTTTCAGATCAAACCAATACCCGACGTCGCAATATCTCGGCCTACAAGCGACTAATGACCGAACTGGGGCGCTTTCCCGGGGTAACGGCGGTGGCCCCCAGCGTGAGAGAGCAGGTCATTATCGTCAAAGGCAGCCAAAACCGGACTGCCAGTCTGCAAGGCATTGTTCCCTCGCTGGAAGTGGCCGTTTCCAGCCTCCAGACCGATGTGATCGAGGGCAATCTGGAGGCCATGGGACCCAACGACGTTTTTCTGGGAAGCGCTCTGGCCGAGGAACTCAACGCTGGTCTGGGCGATCGCGTCCAGCTCATCACCCCCTACGGAAATCGCAGTTACAAAGTTTCCGGGCTCATTAAAACGGGTGTCTATCAGCAGGATTTAAGCACCGTTGTGCAACCGCTGGAGTCCGCCCAGAAATTGCTGCGCCTGGATAATCAGGTCACCAATATCGGCCTGAAAATTACCGATATTTATCAGGCTGAAAATACGGCTCGCGTGCTGGCCAACCTCTACCAACTGAAAGCCCGCAGCTGGATGGAGGACAACAAGATTTTCCTGGATCAGATTGGCAACTTCCGGGTGATTATTGCGGTCATTAACTTTTTGATCGTGTTTGCGGCGGCCACCAGCATCACCAGCATCCTGATCATGGTGGTCGCCTCAAAATCACGGGAAATCGGCATTCTGAAAGCGATGGGCACAGCCCCCAACGCCATCATGCGCCTGTTTATCATTCAGGGGATCGGCTTGAGTCTGTTAGGCATTGTGGCCGGGTTCATCGGGGCCTACGGCCTGATTACCCTCTACAATTTGAGCCCTATGGCCAAAAGCGAAACCATTCTGGGGATTCAACGCCCCCCCACGGTCATGAACACGGAATACGCCATTCTGGCCATCATTTACGCCCTGATTAGCAGCATTCTGGCCAGTTTATTCCCGGCCTGGCGGGCCAGCCGCCTGGACCCCGTAGAAGCCATTAACCAGTGACCACAGCGCAGCCCACCATGAATGACACCGTACTCCTGCAAACCGAAAAGCTGATGAAAGTCTACGGCGACGCCCAACCGGTGTACGCCCTCAATGATATCAGTCTCACCATTCATCAGGGAGAGTTTCTCAGCATTGTAGGGCCCAGCGGCTCCGGGAAAAGCACCCTGATGAACGTGCTGGGTTTGCTGGATCGGCCCACCGGCGGCGCCCTGAAGTATCTGGGCGAGGAGTCGTCCCAGTGGGGAGAAGCCCGTCGCTCCGAGTTTAGGAACCGGGAAATGGGTTTTATCTTTCAGGCCCACATGTTGCTGCCGGAATTTACGGCCCTGGAAAATGTGCTGATTCCGCTACGCATTGGCAAAACCCTGAGCAGTCAGGGCATAGCCAAGGCGCGACACTTGCTGGAGCGAATCGGGCTGGCCGATCGGCTGCATCATCGCCCCGGACAACTGTCAGGCGGGCAGAATCAACGGGTGGCTATCGCCCGGGCCCTGGTCAATAACCCCAAAATCGTGTTTGCCGATGAGCCCACCGGCGCGCTGGACTCTCAGACCAGCAACGCTGTCTACGAACTCATGCGGGAAATTCATCAGGAGGAGCAGGTCACGTTTGTGATTGTCACCCACGAGCAGGCCTTGTCCGAAAAAACGGATCGGGTCATACGGCTGCTGGATGGAAAAATCAAAGAGGATGTCATCCTCCCGCACCCTGCGAAATCGCAAAGCCAGACGCCGCAAGGTTAGGCTTCTCCTACTCGTCTGTGCGCCCAAAGCTCGGCCCCGGCTCAGGCGTCCTGTTCGGCCTGAAGCACGGCAATGGCTTCCTGCAGGACTTCCGAGCCAAATTCATCAATGGCCTTCCACGCCTTCAAACGGGTCACGGAAACATGCACCTGTTCAGACTTTCCGAGGCGTTCCAGCATATCGTCCGACAAGCTGCGAGAGGCGCGTTTATAGGCCCGATACTGAGCGGGATCAATACCAGCTTCCAGGAGAATTCTGTGTTTTTTGAGCCCTGTTTTCTGTTCAATTTCAAGAAACAAGGCCTCTAGCCTGTCAAACATAGACATTTGAACGTAAGCCTTTATAAACTGGTGTTAGAGCTTGAAAGGCTCCCCATTTAATTCCCATTATTGCCTGCAAATGGCCTAAATGGGAGGGCCGGGCTGGACAGGACAAACTTAACCTGTTCTTGTCATGTTAAATTGGGAAAGCGGCGGATTGCCGTTCAAAAGCAATAACGTACTGAACTTACATTCGCACGAACCGCTAATTTACAAGGTCTGCCCAATTTACAAAATTATGTCAATAATAACAGTTTCAGATTATAAAACATTAGCCATCAGTGCTAGGCTCTGATCCCGAAACATCCTCCATCCGTACCAAGCGACCACCCCTCCTATTGAAGAAAAGCAGAAAGCCGGGCATTTAACCCGGCTTTTCTGGATTCGCTTTCTGCGACACTACACCTTGTTGGGCATGGTGGTATTAACAGGTTGCGAAGGCTGTTTGGTGGTTGAAAGTTCCTTCAACATCTGAATGACCTGAGTGCTGGCCTGCAATCTGCCGGACTCGATTCGCTCCAGCAGAGAGACGGACACTTCCTGATCCACGCCGGAGCGCCGCAGGAGTTCCTTGGCCTCCGACAAAGCCTGCCCGGAGGGGCGACCGATGGCCAGCAGACGGTTATATTCCCGCAAGGCCAGGTTCAGAATCTCCTGGGTGACCGAGGTATAGGTTTTGGCCAGGAACATTTTGCTTTGACCCAGCGCGATCATCAACGGCGGAATCTGTCGGTTCACCGGTTCGGTAAAGACAGGACGACGATCCTGGAACAAGCCGTTAACATCGCCGCTGACTGGTGTCGGTGTGGGTGTAGGGGTTGGTGTGGGAGGATTCTCCGGCGTGGGAGTCGGCGTCGGCGTTGGGGTAGGTGTCGGCGTCGGCGTTGGGGTAGGTGTCGGCGTCGGCGTTGGGGTAGGTGTCGGCGTCGGCGTTGGGGTAGGTGTCGGCGTCGGCGTTGGAGTAGGCGTCGGCGTAGGTGTCGGCGTTGGAGTAGGCGTCGGCGTAGGTGTCGGCGTTGGAGTAGGCGTCGGCGTCGGCGTTGGCGTAGGAGTAGGTGTCGGCGTCGGCGTCGGGGTAGGTGTCGGCGTTGGGGTGTCGCAAGACGGGCAGGAAGCATTTGGATCTCTTACCTGCTCAAAGGACACAGTCCCGTTCTCCTGATTTTTGCCACGGCCAGACTCAACATTGATAGATTTTTTATTTATGCCAGCAGGAGACGTTTTACTGGGATCGTTTCCTCCCAAAAGGATAACCTTCCCACCAGCTCCTGCGTTGCCAGGATTATTACCCTGAGCTGGATCACCACCATCACCGCCCTTGGCTGCAATGCTATCAGCAGCCAATGAGGTTAGATTCTTTTGGAATTCAAGGGTTATGGTGCCACCATTTCCGCCAGCTTCGGGCTCAATGATCGGTGAAATACTTGCGCCACAATCAGACTTTCCACAAGTTCTTCTACCGTCTCCCCCCTTGCCACCATTGGCTTCTATTTCCCCTTTGTTCTCAATGCTACCACATTTAGCAACTAACATAATTTTCCCACCATTTCCACCGACAGTAGAAAATATAGGAGAAGCATTATCTGGAAAGGAAGCGTTGATGCCATCTTGTCCGTTGGCTAATACCCTCGCTTGATTACCCAAAATGATGTTCCCATCAGATGTAGTAGCTAACAATTTATTACTTGCTATTTCATCGGGGCTAATGCCACCATCGGCAATCTGCTGAGGGGTTAGCATCTGATCCAGAGATTTTGTGTTTCCGTTGGCAATCAGAACAATCTGGCCGCCATTCCCATTACCGTTGGCCGCTGATTTCATACCATTCGCCAATAGAACCCCATTTAAATTGATTAATCCGCCTTCAATACGAATCAAATTACTATCAACGGTGCCAATCACCTGATTCGCTGTGTAGGAGGAACCGGAAGTATCAATAATCGCAGTTTTGTTGCCATCACCTTGAATATCGATGGTGCCTTTGTTCTTGTCTCTTCCAATCAGAACAACCCCACCAGTCCCAGAGTTATCCCCTGCTTGACCAAAGCCCTTTGCGTAAATGGCTGCATCCGGGGTCATAGTTAAACTGGAGACATTCAGAAAAACAGAGCCTCCATTGGCCCCATTGGCATAAATCTTGCCGCTTTGATAATAATAAGTGGAATTGACCGTCACATTCCCGCCATTACCAAGATAATTCCCAGCTGAATTCTGAAGTGCGCTCACGTCAACAGTACCATTCAGCTTAACAATGGGGGCATTAAAAATGACGCTTCCACCATTACCGGTCAGCACAGAGCTGCCATTGGAAAAAGTACCACTCGAGTTCACTGTGGCCGTATTAATTTCAAGACCACGAACAGCGCCACCGGTGGGCAAGGTCAGGGAAGTATTACTAGTAAAGGTCGTGGAGCCACCCGGTGTATTGTAATAGGTGTCAGAATTGACTGTATTGCTACCGGAAATGGTTTGGTTCACTGGCGTTCCGGAACCAATCGCATCGCCGGGCATCGGATCTGCAAATACCGAGGTCGGGACAACCGCAACACTCGCCGCTAAAGAGATGGGCCAAAAATATCGGGATAATGGACGACGGGATACCATGATAATTAAAGAACCTCCTTCAGGACGGTGGATTGACGGTGAAAGCCCACAGAAAGTGAGTAAAGGGGAATGGCGACCCTTAGGGTTTCATCGGGGAAACAGTCGCGCTTTTACCAATACCAACTACCAACAGGCCTTTTTCGCCATACTAGCAGAATCAATGACTTTAACGAAAAATTTTTCAGTGCCAATACTCTATCTTACAAAAAGGCAAAAGAAAACCCCTTTAACTTTAATTCATTTCCAGAACCAAGCCTGCGCCCACTTGAAGACCGAAGAGCTAAAGCCGGTGGCGCATAGCGGGGCACGCACCCGTGCCCCTCCTGTAACTCAACCATTCAAAAAAACATTGGACTTCCGGGCTGTGTTTTTGTTAAAAGTAAAAAGCAATTGGTAGTTGTGGGATCCTCAAGACAGAAAATGTCCAGTAGAGTATCCAGGTGAACCTTGAACATCGATGTTTTACGGTTGTTTTAGCAGGATTAACGGTTGAACGGTTCCTTATATAGGGCAGTCCAACACCGAACCAGAGGCCAGTAAAAAGTTCTCACGTTTTCAAAACGCCATCAAAAAACACGATGACTCACACCGTTTTAAACGGGTTACACACCCGGTCAAAGTCAAAATCTCTTACATCATTAATATAGGCAGAAGTTGAACATCTAATGACTAGCTTCCATCCATCCAGCCGTATCTCCCTCGCTGCCCTTCTGGGAACAGGTCTGGCCCTGAGTCTTTCCTGCCCCGCGTTTTCCCAGGAGTTAAGCCAGGTTCCCGCCCAGGTGAACCCGGGGTTGCTCAACACCTCCCCGTTAAACACCCCGCCGGGAAGCAATAGTAAACAGCCTGCCGTTAACCCGGAGCTGGACAAACTGCCTGAGGTCAACCTGGATGTTCCGGAGCCACCCAGTATTGTCGAGCTGGAAGGCAACCAGTTCCATGTGAACAAGATCGAGGTGCTGGGGAACACGCTGGTCGATAACACGGTTCTCAAGCCCATTGTATCCATTTATGAGAACAAGAGCGTCAGCCTGAACGAGCTGGGGCAGCTGGTCGACAAGATCAACGAGCAATACCGCAAAAAGGGGTATCTGACCTCTATTGCCTACATTCCCCCGCAAGACATTACCGCCGGTACAGTGCAAATTCGGGTACTGGAAGGGCAGGTGGGCAATATTTCCATTGCCGGGAACAAGTTTTATCGCACCGGCGTGGTCGCCCGTTACCTGGATCAGGGCACCGGGGACGCCTTAAGTATTCCTCAGCTGGAGAAAAACCTGCGACGGATCAACCGTCAGGGGGATTTCCGGGTGCGGGCCACGTTAAGTCCGAACGCCATCGCCGGTAAAACCGACGTGCGGCTGGATGTGGAAGAACGTCAGCCCTTGCAGGTGGCCCTGACTTTTGACAACCAGGGTCGTCCCACCATTGGGACCATGCGCTGGGGGGCCGAACTGATCAACCGGAACGTGTCCGGCATTGGCGATCGCTTCAGCGCCCGCTGGATTGGGGCCGCTGGCACCCAGACCGTTTTGGGCTCCTACTTTGTGCCCATCAACCGTTACGGTACCGAAATCGGAACCACTTTCGGCTTCACCCGGGTCAATGTGGATCTACCCAAGGTGCGTGATACCAACACCATTATCGGTCAGGCCTTCAACTACGGGTTAATCGTCTCCCAGCCTCTGGATCGGGAGCATATCTTTGTGGCGGACGCCGCCCTGAACTTTCGCCGGGTAAGCTCCTGGTTGAACGACAATCGGGATCAGACCCAGGATGATGTGCGTTCCCTGCAATTCGGTTTGAATTTTGACAAGTTCGATCGCTGGGGGCGTACTTTCGCCCGGGCCCAGACTTCGGTGGGCACCACCTGGTTTGGCGGCAATCGCCAGTTCTGGAAAGCGGAGTCAGTGGTCAACCGGGTGGTTCGTTTGCCCAAAAGCAACTACCTGATTCTGCGTAGTTATGCCCAGTACAGCCCCACCGCATTGCCCCCGGTTGAACAGTTCCAGCTGGGCGGCGCTTACAGCGTGCGTGGTTACAACGAAGGTCTGATGATTGGCGATCGGGGATACCAGTTCTCCGTGGAACACCGCTGGCCGGTGCCCGGTCTGCGACGGGTCAATCCCTGGTTGGCGGATCATGTTCAGGGGGCCACGTTTTTTGACTATGGCCGGGTGTGGAATGACAGCAAAAACACCCGAACCAACCCCAACCAGCGGGGCTATACCAGCTTGGCCAGTGCGGGTCTGGGAGTGCGGGCCCGCTTGACCCAGTACATGCAAGGCTACGTGGATTTTGGCTTCGGACTGCTGGATCGCAATGACATTGAAATCAACTCCCAGCCCACCGCACGGATTCACTTTGGGGTTCGATCCGATTTGCTGACGGATGAATACAAGTCCTGGGGCAAGGATGTTTCCACGGTCAACGTGAAACCTCGTCGCAAAGGACAGGCCAAAAAGATCAACGAAGCCAAGAAGGTCATCAGCTCCAACAAAATGCTGGAAGATGGTGCTGAAACCATTCAGGCAGCCCAAAACTGATTTTTTCAGTATAAACATCTCAAAGGGCCGATTCGACTCAGGATCGGCCCTTTTGGCATGCTGATGCACATGAGCGCCTTCTAGCGCGACTGGCTAATTGCCTTCGGGGAGCAATAGGCCGGAAGTCTGCCCAGGGCGCGCAAAAGGGGCCTGTTATGTAGTGTAGGGAGGGGATGCCCGCACACTCCTTTATATGGTTTTGTTAATTCAGATTAAAGAAATCATTCACACGGTCGAGAGGATTTAAACAAGGCAGTGAGTCCTTTCAACAGGAGTGTTTTATGAATAGCCCCAAGAGTGCCACCGCTGGTCTGATGATGACGTTACTGGCGGCAACGCTTACCTACCTTCAGCAGGAAGTCCCGGCACAGGCGCAGGATGTCAGTCCACAGCTCAGCGAGGCTACAGTCTTTTTTAATCAACTGGCCAATGAAAGTAGCAACCCCCTGATTGCCAGTCTGGCCCGTGAAAGTCTGAACAAGCTGCAAGGCAACAGGGCCGTTCGCCGTCAGGTCATCGTACCCTTGCTGGAGCAGCCCGATACCAGCCTGGCAGTGCCCGCCCTGATTGATGGGAAGGTTATGGCCACGTTTCTGCTGGATACCGGCTCCAGTTACACGGTCATCACCCCACGGCTGGCTGCGAAACTGGGTGTGATAATCACGCCCGAAACGCCTCGAATCTCTTTGGTCACGGCCAATGGGCCCATCAAGGCCCCGCTGGTGAAACTCCACAACATCAGCATCGGGCAGGTCAATGTCCCGGAAATCAGCGTGGTGGTGCAGGAACTGGGTAACGGGGACGATCTGTTACTTAGCGGCTTGCTGGGTATGAACTTCTTTCAGGGGATGGACATCACCGTCAAAGAGGATCAGCTCATTCTGGGCGTCCGGGATCAGCGCCACACCTCCATGAAGTAGACCCTAAGCCTTTTGCTTGAGCAGATCCCGAATCTCGCTCAGCAGTGCCACCTCTGTCGGGGTGGCATCGGCCACCACCGGAACTTCCTCGGGCTTGGCCGCCCGCAGACGACCCATGGCCTGAATCACCATAAAAATACTGAGGGCGATCAGGAAAAAGTCCACACTGTGCTGAATAAAATTACCGTAGTTCAGCGTGATGGCCTCCAGGGCTTTGCCGTCCGCCCGAACCATCGCCTCACGCAGCACCAGCTTCATATCCGTAAAATTAATGCCACCGGTAATCAGGGCCAGAGGGGGCATAATCACGTCCGAAACCAGGGAGGAGACAATTTTGCCAAAGGCCCCGCCCGTCACCACGCCGACGGCCAAATCCACCACATTGCCCTTGAGGGCGAACGCTTTAAAATCCTGAACAATACCCATGATGAACCCTTCTTCACAAATCAGCGATAGTCACGTAGCTATTTCAAAAAGCCTAACAGAAAAACGGCTTTTTAGAGTTAATAGCCCATCATCCGGGAAGGCATCATCATGTTGATGGGCACCTGATTCGTGCCCGTACCGGGGTCAAACAAGGCGGAGAACCAGCCCCGCTTTTTCTTTTTGCCGGAGGTTTCGCTGGCGGTATTCCGGACATCCGTGGATGCCCACTGAATGTTCGAGCGCATGGCCAAACGTTGATTTAACCAGCTTAACGTGTCCTGAATGGCGGTGGCCTGTTCAGGCTTCATCGAAATACGAGGCAGCCCCTGCGTGAGTAAAGCACGGGCTTGCTGATACTGGCCCTCCGCCTGCGAATGGTTACCGGACTGATCATCCTGCTGGGCGGACAAAATAAGGGAGGAGCCGGCCATGCGAAGGGCCTCTCCCTGAAATTGGCCGGACTGGTTGGCGGCGGCCATAAACTGAGGCAGCGCCACATCGTACTGCTTGAGTTTCCAGGCCGACATGGCCATCCAGAACCGGGAATCGGCATCCTGAGGGTAGATGGACAGGGCCTGCTGAAACTGGCTGAACGCCGACGGGTAATCGCCCCCGTTGTAGGCGGTGGAGGCCTTCAGTCGCGTCTCGGCGAACTGGTTGAAGCGCACCAGATGAATACCCGCGGGATTGGTAACCGCTGGCGGTAACGCATAGAGCTTGTGAGCGGTGGCAATATCCCGGGCGCTCAGGTGCTTGCGCCGTCCATCCTCATACCGGATGTTGGGGTAAAGCACATCGGCCGGGTTACGGCTGTGTCCACTAATCAGGCCAATGGCATGGGCAATCTCGTGCAGCAGCGTATTGTAGAGAACATTGGCGCTAAAGGCGGACCCGTCCGTATTATGCAAAGCCAGCCGGATATTATCCTTAATCAGGAACTGATTCATGGCCTGGGTTTCGCAAATCCCGTGGCGCAGTTCGGACTGACTGGAAAATCGACCCTCGGCACTGTTGGCCGAAGGCACATTCATCCAGCTGACCTGAATATCAGCGGCCTGCGGATCTTCCACGAAGACAAAGCGCAAGCGGGTGCCCATGGCCTGCTGCCATTCACCAAAGGCCTCCTGCACAATGGCTTTGTTGCCGGGGCGCCAGTCGGCAAAGTCTGCCCCATCGGCAATGTAGATCTGAATGGGTTGTTCGGGGTGACTCCATCGGGTGACGGTCTGACTGGCTTCGCTTAGATAATCAGGCCCGTGATCAATGCGGGCAATTTCGCTCAAAACCTGCTGAATGCCTTGCACTTGCTCCGGGTCTCCCAACCCTTCGGCCAGCGGCAAGGCGGCTTGATAGTATTGGTGGCCTTCCGTGAAACGGCCATCGTACATGGCCATCAGCCCCATGCGAAGGTATTCGTTCAGCAAAAAGCCGTTGCGTTCCGGGCCCTCGGGTCGCAGCGAATAAATGGCCACGGCCTGCTTGAAGGAAGCCGTAGCGCCCGGGTAGTTATGGCGTTTCATCTGAATCAGGCCCAGCAAATTGTAGAGAATGCCAATATTCTGGTGCTGGGGGGACATGGTCTGGATCGCCAGACTCAGGGACTTTTTGAGACTGGTTTCGGCCTCAGCGAGACGTCCCGCTTCATAGGCCTGCTTGCCCGTGTTGAAGTAAGCCAGAAAAGCGTTGGGACTGGGCGTTGCTTTTACCGCTCCGGCGGATGAGCCCGGCTTTTGGGCAGCGGGCTTCACACCGACAGCCCGGTTAACGGTCGTGGGCCGGGTGGTGGTCCTGCCTCGGACCGGGGCGGCTTTGCTCGGCGTGTTCAACTTTCGGGCCGGGGTAGCCGCCAGCCCGTCGGAAGGTCGGAAGCCAGCGAAGCCCAGAATTAAAACAGCCATCCAGGCACTCAAAAAGCCGCTACGATTTTGAAACACGAAACCAGTTACTCCAGTTACTTACAGGGTCAGTAAAACCTGTTATTCAGGCAGGACAGAATTTAACCACTTGAATCAGGCTTGAATGCTGCCTGAAGCCTGATTGCATCAAGCCCGGTTATACTACCTCAAATTACTACCAGTGTAAAAACATTTAAGCCCGCCTGTTCCAGCCTGTTTGAGGCAAAATGGTTAGCATCATTCCAAAAAGGGGAGGTAAGTTATGTCCAACCGCACCATTACTATCACGGATGCCCTGTACGATTACATCATCGAACAGTCTCTGCGAGAGCCCCCCGTCTTGCGTGAACTGAGAGCGGCCACCGCCGAACTGGGCGACATCAAGCGCATGCAAATTTCTCCGGAGCAGGGACAGTTTATGGCCCTGCTGGTGCAACTCACCGGGGCCAGCCGACTGCTGGAAGTGGGCACCTTCACCGGATACAGTACCCTGGCTTGCGCCCTGGCTCTGCCTGAGCAGGGGGAGATCGTGGCCTGTGACCTCAGCGCCGAGTGGACACAGTTGGGGCAGCGCTACTGGCAACAAGCGGGGGTGCAAAATAAAATTCAGTTAAAGCTGGGCCCGGCGGCGGAAACCCTGAAAACACTGCTGGCAGAGGGGGAAGCCAACCGGTTTGACATGATGTTCATTGACGCGGACAAAGGCGGCTATGACACTTACTATGAACTGGGCCTGCAACTGGTGCGTCCGGGGGGCCTGATTTTGATCGACAACGTGTTATGGGGTGGGGATGTGGTGGATGCCCACAGCCCGGACAAGGATACCCAGGCCATTCGTCGGTTGAACGCCAAGCTGGCACACGATCCCAGAATTACCATCAGCCTGCTGCCCATTGGGGACGGGTTAACGCTGGCTCGCCGGAATGATGGGCCCTAGCCCCGCAACAGGCTGAGGACAATTTCTATTAAAATCAGGATGATGATAATCAGCTCCAGGGTTTGCCCCTGAGAGCTACTGACCCGATCGGTCAAAATCTGGTACAGGTTGGCGATAATATCCAGCTTGCGGGAAATGGAGGCATCCCAGGTGGGCAGGTAAAATTGCTCGGATGCCGCAGAGTACACCCGGGCCAGGTAGAGATCCCCAATCAGCTTCAGGCTGTTATCCACCCGCTCCGCCAGCACCGAGGATTCAATGCGCAACTCGGCCAGCTCGTTAATGGATTGCCGGTAGGGCAAAGACAGGGGCATCCACCAGGCTGGCTGCTTCTGGCTGAGGCGCTCATAGTTCTTGATGCGCTTGTCCAGCTGATCATCCATGTAGCGAGCTTCCAGTAACTCCACGTTCAGCAGTTCCAGCACGTTCAGGGTGTCAATGTAGTCGGAGTCATAGACAATGGCCGCGTTCCAGTCGATCAGCACCAAATCCCGCTCGTAATAGGAGATGGCCTTGGACAAGGTATCCACACGCTGGGCGTGGCTGAGGGACTGGGTGTCAAACTGTAAAATCTGGGCCAGGGTCTCCGAGTACCGGGACAGGAAGTCTTCCGCAGGCAAGGGCGTATCAAAGCGTTCCAGCACAAACACGTAGTAGTCTTCCACCAGCGTGGAAAGTTCGGGCCGGGTGATGGCCGGTAATATACGGGACATGACACTCTTCACCTGCGCCCGGGCGTGATCCTCCAGATTAAAATCAAACATCCGCTGGCTCAGGCCGGGTAACTCCGCCAGGGTCAGGGGTTTGTTTCCATCGGACAACAGCCAGTGGTAGGAAATACTGACCGCCCCGAAATCAAATATGGTGGCCTGTATTTCGCCCCGCAGATCCCCGAAAGCCTCCATTTCGCCCAGGTTTAAAACCTGAGGGCGGTAGGCGAACTGCAGGTAGTTGGGCGTTTGCTTTTTACGACTCAGGGGCTGCATGGGGCTGGAGGCCAGCATACTGCCCACACGCTCCAGGGAAATCTCGTACCCCAGATCAAAGGCGAAAAAGGCCACCAGTCGTCCTTGCTGAATGATCGGGGGGCTTTCCACCGCGCTCGCCAAATCCGCCATATTCCGCTAATACCCGCTTTCCCAACGATAGTCCTGAGAGGTCACACTCTATATCTTAGCAGATTTTGCTCAGCTGTCGTTACAGCGGATATCCCGCTCTCATGGCACCTTACTCCTGAGCAGGCTGAATGGCGGGCAGGCAAACGGGCTCACGCCGCTTGATGAGGAGCCATTTCGCGGTGGGTGATTGAATGTTAGGGATTGAAATGGGCGATTAAAACAGGCGCACGGGCGCCCATACGAGTCTCTAGACCGGGACGCTTTGCGCCTCGGCCCACACCTCGGACACCACGGTGGGCATACTCAGCAAGTCCTCTTTCAGCTGAGTGGCCAGATCCATCATGTGGTGATAATGCTGCCAAACATCGCGCTCGGTGCCTTTAGTCAGGGAGTTTCCAGTATTCAGGGCCTTCAGGTACTCGTCGTGAAAGCCCCGCCCCGCCACATTCTCCATGTCCACCTGACAAGACTTGATCAGGCTGCTCAGCAGAGCTTCCATTTCCAGCAGACTGGCCGGACGGTAAGTGCGCACAAAATTGGTCAAAAAGCTGACTTTAAGCGTCGAAAAATTATTGTTGGCATGAAAAGTCCGCAGAAAAGCCTTGAGAATAAACGCTTTTTGCCCATTTTGCCAAACGCTGTCTCTGGCCTGTAGGTTCACTTCATTATGGGAGGCCTGGGGCACCGTTTTCAGAATTTCGGTATAAATGCCTTCGGCCACGGGCTGGTCCAGCTTCAACAGGTTCACGAAACGCTCAATAAAGACCTCATGCACCTGAACCGAAACCGGCTCATCACAATCCGCCGTGGTGAAAGCGGTTTGCAACCCGCATTCCAGCAAGCGGGCCTTCAGCTGCCCCAACTCGGATACAGTCAGGGCATTGGCGCCCAAAGCGGGAATGTAGGCCAACCGATGATGTTCCGCCGGGGTATACTGAGGAGAAAAAGCCAAATCCACCTCATATTCCTCCAGCGTGGGAAATTTTTCGGCAAAAAACGACTTCAGCTCCGAGGGGGGAAAGCCATAGCGGTCGTTGATATAATTCACCACCTGTTCCAGTAACACTCTTGGGGCGCTTAAATCCTGCTTGAGCAACTCGAATACCAGTTCGGTATAAGCGTGATCCATGAAATGCGCCTCCTTTTGGTGATAAAACTGATGTTAGCACTATAGAGCAAGCAAAAAGGTTTGGCTATTGCTTCACTGGGGAAATTGAGACTCAGGGGAAATTCAGGCTTCCAGTTCGTTCAGTGCTTCCAGCGCCTGCCGGGCCGCCAACTGCTGGGCTTCCTTTTTGGATTTGCCGCTCCCCACGCCCATCACTTCCGCGTTGATGGTCACTTCCACCCAGAAGACCCGGTTATGAGAGGGGCCGGTTTCCTGCACGGTGCGGTAAACGGGTAAAACGCCCCCATCCCCCTGCGTCAACTCCTGAAGAGCCGCCTTGTAATTGTCCTTGATCTTGCTCATCCCCAGCTCGGTGACCATGGATTCCAGCAAACGGCGAATCAGCTCGGCGGCTTCCGCCATTTTGCCATCCAGATACAAGGCCCCCAACAGGGCCTCAAAAGCGCAAGCCAGATTGGACACCTTGCGGCGTCCTCCATTGCGGCCTTCACTGGCTCCAAAAATAATGTAGTCTCCCAAATGGATAGATTCGGCCAACTGGGCCAGCCGGGCATCGCTGACCACCACGGCCCGAATTTTGGTCAACTCCCCTTCCCGATGATCCGGGAAACGCTCAAAGAGATATTCGCTGACCAGCAGCTTCAAGACCGCATCGCCCAGATATTCCAGTCGTTCGTTGTTGTCCAGGTTGGACAGCTTGTTCTCGTAGGTAAAGGAGCTGTGGGTCAAGGCCCGATCGTAGAGTTCATATTGACGGGAGCGCTTGATGTTCAGGCTCTTGAGCAACCGAATCAGGTCCTGCTTGCGAGTTTTGTCCAGTATCGACTCTGGCTGGGTGGATGGCGATTCTGAAACAGGGGAGGACATTCAGCAAACTTTCCTTGTGGAGCAATCAGAGGGATTTAAAACAAGAGGCAGGGCGGGAGCAGTGAGAGTAGCGAGCGGCCATCAGGGAATCCACATCCTCCGCCCTGAGATCATAGGCGGGTTTCAGGACGCTCCCCGGGTGAATTGATGGAACCAGTGCATGACCTCAGGGGCCAGGCCCTGTTGCAGCACAATCCAGTGGATATAATAGTAGCAAACCACCCCTGAAAAAATATAGCTATCCGCCCGATCCAGAAATCCGCCGTGACTGGCCAATAAAGCCCCGGAGTCTTTCAGTCCCACTTCCCGCTTCATCATGGATTCGGTCAAGTCACCCAACTGCCCCACAATCACCAGCAGCACGCTTAAAACCAGGGTCTGAAACAGGTCAAAACCCCACAGCCAGGCGTTGAGAAAACCCAGAAAAATACCGCCCAACAGGCCGCCAATGGCCCCTTCCCGGGTTTTCTTGGGGCTGATTTCCGGGTACAGCAGGTGCTTGCCAAAGCGTTTGCCGACATAATAGGCGGCGATGTCTGAAGCGCTGATGACTGACAGCAAAAAGCACAGGTAGTGCAAACCCGGCTGCTGCCAGGCGGGCAGGGAATCCGCAGCACCCACATGCCGAATCAGGATGAAATGCACCGGCAGATACACCATATAAAAAACCACGATCAAGGTGCCGCCGATATCGCCAATCTTGGCCCGGGGGCTGCGGAACAACAGGCGAAAAAAGCTGGCGATGATGGCCAGAGTGAGAATGGGGGAAATAAACTGGGGCTTGTCCACACTGGCCGCGGCCACCATGAGCAAGGCCGCGGAAAAAATAATGAGACGAGACGGTTTCACGCCAATATTACCCAGCAGCGCTTCCAGCTCCTTTTGACCGAAGTAGATGGAGGCCATTACCAGCGCCGACCACCACCAGCCCCCCAGAAAAGCGCAGCCAAAAAAAATCAGGGCAATAATCAGCCCCATTTGTACCCGTGAAAGCCCCAGTTTTTTGGGCGGGACACCGGGTTCAGCAGAAGCCGTGGATGGCGCTTTTTCAACCGCAGGGGGCTGACCGGGAACAGTCACCTATACCTCCATGACCTCTTTTTCTTTTTCCCCAACCTGTTGATCCAGTTGTTGGGTGTATTTATCGGTCAGTTTCTGAATTTTGTCCAGACGGGTTTTCAACTCGTCCTCGGGCAGGTTTTCGGTCTTTTTCAGTTTTTCCAAATCCCCGGTGGCGTCCCGACGGATGTTCCGAATGGCCACTTTACCTTCTTCGCCGATTTTTTTGACCACTTTCACCAGTTCCCGACGGCGTTCTTCGGTCAAGGGTGGAACATTCAGGCGCAGTACCTGCCCATCGTTGTTCACTGGCAAATTAATGTCCGATTTGGAGAGCGCCTTCTCGATTTCCACCAGCGCGGTCTTGTCGTAGGGCTGAATGACCAGCGTTTGCCCTTCCTGAACAGACACATTGGCCATTTGCCGAATGGCGGTGGGAGAGCCGTAATAATCCACGGTCACCCGATCCAGAATCAGCGGGTTGGCACGTCCAGTACGAATGGCAGCCATTTCATACTGAGCCGAGGCAATGGCCTTTTTCATTTTCTCTTCAGCCAGGGCATGAATCTCGTCAGCAGACATTTTTCCAATTCCTAAATCAATCAATAAACGTTGCTGACATCTTACCGTTAAGTAACCCCGGCAATCAATAACAGCCCGTCCCAATATTTGAAAAAACGGGAAGGGAGCCCCCAAAGGACTCCCTCCGTATCTTGAAGACCCGGTGCGAACCGGGTGCCGGGCTTTTGTACCTGCCATCCTGGCTAGCTGATCTGCATGGACTCCCGCAGGCTGAGCATGCCCTTTTTCTCCGGATCTCCAAAGCCTTTGGGGAATCGGGTTTCCGGACTGTAGCGGGCTCCCACAAAGCAGGTGCCCTGGGTCTTGGCGCTGGTTAAATCCGCGCCCATGATGTCCGCCCCGGTAAAGTCGGCGTTGGTCAGATCAGCGCCCCGCAGGTTGGCGTTGGTGAGGATGGCCCCCCACAAAATGGAGCCTGACAGTTGAACGCCGGACAGATTGGCGCCCCGAAAATTACTCCAGCGCAAATCGGCGTTGGACAGGGATGCCTGAGGCAAGTCGGAGCCAGGACCCAGACGATACTGCATAAAACTGGGATTACCGCCGTAGGTAGTCCCTGACTTCATGTAGCTCCCATATTGCCCGACTTTGGCGGCAAAGTACCCTGATTCCGGGTGTCTTCCTCGCAGCGGACGGTATTTCCTGGGTGGCGTTGGCGTTTGTAACATGCCTATAGTCCCTCAGTTTATGTCATTGGTGCCTCGTTAAAAAATTCAGGATTCCGGGAACCGGCCCACCGGATGAAAGCGAAATTCAATAAGCTCACTGAAACCGGACTCCCTCACCGTATCGAAAGAAATGATAGCCAAGCGCTATCGCAAAGATAGCAATCATTATATTTTCAAAAAAGGAAAATGTCATTCCCCATTCGGCTAATTCTATTTTACAGCTTTTAGCTTGGGGATGTTGATGCTAAACTTCCAGCCATGCGATTGCTTTTTACCCTTTTGACAGACAGCTTCGTGATCAGCGCACGGAACTTTACGCTTGTTTACATTCTGCTTTTCAGCCTGCTCCTGTTCGGAAGCCTGCTCAATGTAAACCAATGGCCCGATTTGAGCGTTCAGTGGCTCGGTTACGGGCTTATTCTGCTTTTGCTGTTTGCCGCCATCATGGCAGGCTGGTTCAACATGGTGGCCCAGGCCTGTATCCGGTTTCTAAGTGTCCCCAGAACAGAAGCCTTGCAGCAGAATTACGTGCTGGAATCCATGCGGTTGTTTCAGAGCTTTTTTCCTGGCGTGGGCCGATTTTTTAATTCCTTCTCCCTGGTCTTTGGCCTGAACGCCCTGATCCTGAGCGGGCTGGGTTACTGGATTCGACCCAGCTGGCTCAAGGCAAACCCCTTGCTTATAAAAGCGGCCACGCTCCCCATCGCCCAACGAGAAGCCTTTATTAACAGCCTCAGCATCGCCCAAAAATTGGCGGTAGGTGAATTCTCGCTCCTGTTTATGATAGGGGCCCTCATCTACGGCGTTTTATGGGCCTTAACCCTGCTGTGGCCAGTCTATGTCATCTTCTATCGGCAGGGTGGGATCAAGGCATGCTTTAGCAGTATGGGGCAGTTTCTACGGGACCCCCTGCGCTACGTGGCGCTGATTCTCATTCTGGCCTTGCTGGGTATCCCCTTGTTTCTGGTTTCCGGCCTGGCAGGGCCCAGCAACCTGTTTCTGGCCATTGCCCTGCAATTTTTAAACCTGTTGCTTCAGGTGTTCTTTGCCGTCCTCATATTCCTGTATGGCTATCAAGTAATCGGCAAGCCACTGCCACCGGAAGCGGAGGAAGCCGACAAACCGGATGAGTTCCTGAACACCCCGCCTGCCCCCTAGCGACATGTCAGCCTCCGCCAGAACGCTCAGCCTTCCCAGGGTCATTGCCATATTGGGCCCCACCGCCACCGGCAAAACCGCCTTGTCCGTTGAAATTGCCCAATGGCTGGGCACGGAAATCATTTCCGCGGACTCTCAACTGATTTACCGGGAGCTGACCATTGGCACCGCAAAGCCCAGCCCGGAAGAGCGAGGGGGCATTCCTCACCACCTGATTGACGTGGCCGAGCCCACCGAGGCCTATAGCGCCGCCAACTACCAGACAGAAGCCAGCGCCATACTGAAAATCCTTCAACAGGCCGGAAAGATACCTGTGGTCACCGGCGGCACCGGATTTTATCTAAAGGCACTGTTGCAAGCCGATTTTATCCCCGGCGTGCCACCCAATGCGGACTTTCGGGAGGCCATGCACCGGTTGGCCCAACAGCACGGCTCTGCCCATCTGCATGACAGGCTCAAGGCCCTGGACCCCATTCGGGCAGCAGCGTTACACCCGAACGATACCGTTCGCATTATCCGGGCCCTGGAAATTATTGAGGCCACCGGCTTGCCCGTCCCCAACGCGCCCGTTCAGAAATCGCTGGACGTGTTGTGGTTGGGATTGATGTATCAGGATCGGGATTTGCTCAGGGCTCGCATTGATCAGCGCATTGAAGCCATGATGCAGGCGGGATGGCTGGCGGAAGTGGAATCGCTGGTTCGGCGATACGGCCCACAGGCCCACGCCCTGCATGTGGCCCACGGCTACCCGGAACTGATGAGCGTGGCGCTGGGGGAATGTACTTTGCCGGAGGCGCTGGAGCGGGTGCGCCTGAATATTCACCAGTACTCCCGTCGGCAAATGACCTGGTTCCGACGAAACCCGGAGATTCACTGGCTGGCCTGCGACACGCTGAATTTAGACGAACGGCTGGAATGGGCCAAAGCCCGCATCTCCCAATGGCTCACTACCTAAGGTGTTGGCCTCCATTATGAATTTTTTCGTGGTTTTTTGAAACAAGCCGCAACAGGCCCGCACTTTTCCGATATGTTTTTCGTTTCTCTGCTTGGTAAAACATAGAACCTGTTGAGACACACTGGTGTTCTGGCACAAATAGTTTAACAGGGCTTCAAGCCGCCCCGAGTAAAGGATACCCCACCCATGGCTTCCGGCATTCTCAGCGTTGTCATTGATGAACGTAAAAAAATGGCCCAAATTGATGAAAATGAAGTGATTCGGGCCAATCAGCAATTTGCGGCCCGGCAAAACCAGGATCGATCCGTCTTTAAGGACTACATCCTGTCCTCCGAGATTTTTTACATCGATATTAGCCGCTAGCTTCAGTCATCGCATTTATTCCACCGGGGTAAACCCTGCCGGTATGGCGCATTGCGCAGGTGCTGAACAGGTACTGGCGTGGCCGAAAATCATAACTTTTTGAAGGGTCAACGGCATTCCCGCCCCGGTTGGCGCGGCTGCCGGAGGCGCGGCAGGATCAGCCGGAGGCGCGGCGGGATCCGTCGGAGGTGCGGCAGGATCAGCCGGAGGCGCGGCAGGATCAGCCGCAGGTGCGGCAGGATCAGCCGCAGGTGCGGCGGGATCAGCCGCAGGTGCGGCGGGATCAGCCGCAGGTGCGGCGGCGGGTTGATTGGTGGTATAGTCCATTTTTACCCCGGCATTGTAGTAGCCGCCCTCAAAATCGTTACCGTGAGTGAAACGCAACCGGGTCACTTTGTTCACACCCACTTTTTTCAGGTCAAAAGTGGCCGTGCCGTAAATCAGGCGCTCCCCATTGGTTGCCGTCAAAATCTGGCTGGTACCCACCGGCGTGGCGGCCTCCACAATGTTGTAGCAGGATGTCGGATTGCACGCCTCCACCACATAGCCCTGCTGGGCTTCCGCGGGCTGCTCCACGTACAGGTCGGTACCCTCTCCATCCAGCAGGGGGAAGCTCAGGGTCAGTGTTTTGGAATAGCTCTCCAGATTCTGGCCATCGGGTAAAATCTGGATGGGCCCGGTAAAAAGGGTGGGCTCGTACTTGATGGCCCTGGCCGTGGCTGTGGCGTTGAACTTGATATTCTTAATGCCCACCGCGCTGAGCAAAGCGGTCTGGATGAGGGCGGTCGAAGTCACCGTCACGCTGTCACTGGCGTCCGTAGCGGACACCCCCGTGATTTTTGCGTCAAACCCTTTCAGGGAGGAGCCCTGAATAATCTGGTTGAAGGTTTGCTGGGCATAGGCCGTGGCATTTCCGGGGCTGGGCATGGGCTTCCCAAAATTGCCCGTCTCACTGTAAAAGCGGGAGGCCCCAGCCATTGCCGCGTTCATGGTCACCCGTTGCAAGTCTCCTTCCACAAAGGCTTGCAGGCCCGTGTAAATGCAAATTCCCATAAAGCCAATCAATAAAAGGGCTACGCCGCAAAACAGGGCCAGATTGGCGCCCATACAGCGTTTTCGGGAGATAGGGCCTCTGCTTCTTGGGGACACGAATCGGCTCCTAAGGGTTGAGAATTGCTAAACACGGAGAAATATAGCGACAGGCGCTGTCCGGAACGGCCACTGTCTAGGGAGGGGCCGTCGTGTCCGCAGCCGCTGCATCCGGGGTCGCTGTACCCGGTGCCGGTGCCGCTGCCCCTGCAGCCCAGGGTGGGGGCTGCATCACACCACCCGGTACCCAAGGGGTCGCCAGGGGGCGGGCAGTCCCGCCGGTAGCGGTCGCTTTCAGAAGACTGGGGTTGACAGACTGTCCCACCGTAATGGTAAAACCCGGGATGATGTCCACCAGCGGAATGTAGTTTTTCTTGGCGATCAGGATGCCGGTGGCTGGGTTGACCTGAATGCTGTCAACCAGATTTCCGGCCATCAGACTGCCACGGAGTCCCCCACTGGTAATATAGCCCTGTAGTTGTCCGCCACTGACGGCCCCCGGCAGGTTTGCCATATCCATGCTTCTCAGCAGGGGCAACTGAATGGCGTCCGAGGTCATGTGCGCCTGATAGGTTCCCAAGCCAAAGCAAAAGGCGCCCAGCAGGATGATGATCATGATGGGCATCACCAGCACAAATTCAACCAGCGACTGGCCTTGCAAGGGTGTGGTAAACGATTGATATTTCCGAATCATACAGAACCTTTGACTTGAATGACTCATTTGTAGAGATATTCAGGAGAAGGGGATTGAGTACGCCCGCCTTTCCGGGTGACCGTGCCCGAATAAAAGACAGGAGAAGCCCCCGCTCCGGCGGAAGCCCCGGACACACTGGCAAAAGAAGCGCCCGAAAAGCCTTCATACCCCATCCCGTTATCGCCAGTGGCACGCTCAGCCAGACCCTGGGTTTCAAGCGTTGTTCCCTTCAGACTGGCGGTGCTTCTGCCGCTGGCCGACAGGAAATAACCGGCCATCAGCGAAGAGGAATCGGCCAGTGTGACCAACAAGCCCGTGGACAGCAGAATAATGCTGGCCGGAACCGCATATTCCATCAGGGCGTTGCCCGATACCTTGTTTGCCCGCAGGGATCGTTTTAACCGTGATTGAAAACGCATAAAACACCCTTTCGTCTTCCAGCGCCTGGGTCCTGAATACTGGGGTCATGACAAAATGGCCCCTGAGTTCAGGAAATCATGGGATGAGAAAAAGACTCATTTTTAGAGTCATCGGCACGGTTGCAAAAATCTGAAACCCAAAACCGGCAAACTTTAAATAAAATTTACAAAAAAAGCGGCAGGCCCGTGCCCAAAGGCTCAGGGAAAACGTTTCACTTCATCAATCTGAAGATCCGGCCCCTCTTGCAGGGCTTCAGGTCGAAAGACGGCCCGGGCTCCCCCGATGCGGGTGCCCTGCAACTCAAACAGGGCATAATTGACCTTAACCACCTGCCCCTTGCGCATAACCTCTTCCCGGCGCATATTGCGTCCGTACAGGGTATCTCCGTTCACCGTCAGGGTCACCGTTTCCGAGCGATTGATCCGGTTAGACTGTCCAGAACGGTGAAAAGTAGCCGTGTTTCCTTCCACCGCATCCACCTGAATGGAGGCAGAAGCACCGTTGACCGGGTTTGTAATGGTCACCTCATCGCCTTGCCGTTGCAGCACCCAAAGGTCATTGGCCACCGGCACCAGCCCCGTAATATTGGTCTCTTTCACTATGCCGGTCACCGACCACTGCCCGTACATGGCCGGGGGCAAATACAGGGTTTTGGAAACCGTCACGGTCAAAGGCTTTCCCAGACTCCCCCCGCCGGGGGCATCCAGCATGGTTGGCAGTGCGGCAGGCTCGGCCATGGACTCCGGGCGCTGCGGCATGGGGATGCTTCTTGTTTTGGCAGGCGGGGAAGGTTTCAGGAACTCCAGATCCAACTGCTGGGCCACACTGACCGGCACCAGCGTCAAGATTGCAAGCAGCGCTGAGGGTGCAAGCACCGTCAAAATCCGTCCCGTGCCCCCTGCGACCCGAGGCCCCCTCATTCGCCAAGGCCAGCCGGTCATCGCCGAATCTCAAAAACTTGAATGGTCTCTTCCAGCATGGGCTCCAACACCGCCTGATCCTCGATCCGCACCTGTTGCACCCGAGCCCCGGGGGGACCTTGCCGGATCCATTCCAGAACCTGAGCCATCCGTCCGGCCTCTCCCTGCAAAAAGGCTTCTACGGTGCCATCGGGCACATTACGGCACCAACCCCAAATATGCAGGCCCCGGGCCACCTCGGCCAAGCCGTACCGAAACCCCACCCCTTGCACTTTGCCGGACACGATGATTCGCTTGGCCACCAGCATGTCAGTTGCGTTTTTTGAAGACATTATTATCACCTAACTGGGGTTTCACCTGACTGGGTTGTCACCTGACTGGCTTATTCCTGAACCTGACTCACCACGCGGGCAGTGGGTTCAACTCGGCCTCAGCCACAGGAACGGAAGGGCTCGAACGGCGTCTCCTCAAACCGGGTCTCCCTTGCGGAGAGGATGTCATTCACAGTGTTCGGTGGCACTCTATTGTAAGGATGTTAGCCGTCTCTTGTAAAGATTGGACTCGAAGGGCAAACCTGCGCGCGGCTATCCACTGATTTTTCGAAGGATTTGTATACAGTTCTGAAAAGGCCCTCAGAAAACCATTCCCAGCGGAAGGAGTGTGTGCATGCGTCAATCTGATAAGGCAATACCACTGGGGATTTTGGCAGTCCTCATGGTCCTGTCCACGCACCTTTCGGGATGGACCGCCTCCCCCGCCCCGCAGGCCAGACAGCAGGCCGGACAGATTGCATCCACAAAAAAGCCCCCCGCCGCCACAAGCAAGGATGCGGGCAAGCCCTTTGTGATCCGGGAGACCTACCGGGAGAACAGCCAAGCGGCCAACAACCCGTTGGACAACAAGGGAATCGTGGGATTGGACATGCTGGTGGAGCCCGATCGCTACCCGGTGGTGCAGCGGGTGTTCCGGGGGACGCCTGCCCAAACCCAGGGGTTGCGAATTGGGGATACCATCCTGGCCATTAACGGCGTTCGCACCCTGCACCAAAGCCTGTGGGAACTGGACGCCATGATTTCCGACGTGCCGGGCGATGTGGTGACCCTGACCATCTTGCGGGATGGTAAGCTGCGCAAGTTCGGGCTGACCGTCATGCCCCTCAGCGAGGCCAATGCCAGTGTCAAAAGCACCTTCAGCGGCTTTGGCCCCTAAGGGTATAGTTCAGACTGTGCCCCTTGGCGTCTGGACCGGGCTGAAAGTCTGCAATCAGACCAGGGCGGCCCGTTCGGTGTGCTGTCCCCGCCCGTAATGATACCCTCGTGCCTGGGCCTCCTCAATGCGATTGAGGGCCAGCTTTTGGGCGGCGTTCCAAGGCAGCAGATGTGATTGCTGGGCATACTCAAACACCCGCAGGGTGGTTTCGTAGATGCCCATGGTTTTCTCCCGGGCCGCTTCAAAGGAAAGATGCTCCACCTCGCAGGCCACCATAATCACCCCACCGGCGTTGATCACAAAATCCGGGGCGTATAAAATGCCTCGCTGATGCAGGATTTTGGCCGCCTTCTCGCTGGAAAGGGGATTATTGGCCCCACCGGCCACAATGCGGGCCTTCAGGGCGTGGGCGATATCCTCGGTAATGGCGCCACCAATGGCATTGGGAGAGAAGACGTCTACCTCCTGCTCGTAAAGGCGCAAAATGTCGCAGGTTTTAACCGTGGGGTAGCATTCTCGCACCTGCGCCAGGGCCGCGTCGTTGAGATCCGAAATAAAGACGGTGCAGCCCGCCTTCAGGAGATGCTCCAGCAAGTGAAAGCCCACTTTCCCGGCCCCCTGAATGGCCACTTTGACCCCATCCAGATCGCTGCGGCCCAGTTTTTGAAACACAGCAGCCTGAATCCCCCGAAAGACCCCCAGGGCGGTCAGGATGGAAGAATCGCCCAGCCCCCCATCGGCTTCCGCCAGACCGGTAATGTAAGGAGAATGCTGGCGCAGGATTTTCAAATCGTCGGTATTGGAGCCCACATCGCCCGCCCCGATGTAATTCCCTTTCAACAGGTTAATGCGCTCGGCAAAGGCTTTCAGCAACGCCGGGGTTTTATGCTCCGGCCGCTCCAGAATGACCACCGACTTCCCGCCACCCAGATTCAACCCGGCCATGGCGGATTTGTAGGTCATGGCCCGGGACAGGCGCAATACATCGGTCAGGGCCTCGGCTTCGGAGGCGTAGCTTTTCATGCGACATCCCCCCAGCGCGGGCCCCAAGGTGGTATCGTGAATGGCGATGATGGCCTTTAGCCCGGTCTGAGCATCCGAGCAGAAGACCACGCCTTCGTGCCCGCGTGTTTGCAACATCTCAAAATAAGACATAATGAAGACCCCCTGCGTATAGCAATTTTTGGATATAGCAATTTTTTGGAAAAATTAAAACCCAAAGCGAATAAAATAAACCGATGGCAGTGGCGAAGCCACATACAAACGGGTTAAGGACAAGATCAAACTCAAGTTTTCTGTATTATGGACAGCCCGTAATAACTCGTCAATCTTCGTGTACGGATGACTGTAAGCAGTCTCCGGCGCAAGGACTTCAGAATCGGAGATAGCACTGGCCTCTGCGGATAAGCCCAGGGACTGGGCTTTTTTCAAAACGTCCAGTTCGGTTTTTAGTTCTTTCAGGCGGGAAACTTCCGCTTTCAGGGCGTAAAATTTTTCCTTGCAAGCCTTGCCCCACCCTTCAAAGGCGCAGCCGGGGGCCATCACCACAAAGGGGGTGTCCGGGTAATCCCGGCAGAACTGGGGACGATCTTCCCACACCCCGCAGCGGTTATCTTCGGTTTGGTAGCGGCAACGGTAAAACACCACATCCGCCGGGGAAGCGAAGGCCTCCTGTTTTTCCGCCGCTTTCAGGGTGCGTTCCACAATGCCCGGAACCACTTGTTCCGCTTCCGCATGGGTGGCATACGGCACCATAATGGAGAAAAACCCACGGGCGAAATCATCGCCAGCCACCGCCCGGGGCAGTAGCTGATGGTAAGGTGTGCTGGGAGAGGCCCCTTTACAGCAGGAACCCAGATTGCAGCATCGGGGCAGGGGGATTCCCAATTCCTGAGCGAAAACATTGGTCATTGATCGATACAGGGGCCAGAGGGCCCACCACTCCGTTTTTTGCTCTAGCCTTCAGTATGGTGGATATTCCTGGCTCCGTCATCCTGCGAATGGGCCAGAAGTCCGGGGCAAAGGGGCGCTCCGGTCACTTTGAGATTAAGTTGAGATCGACTTGAGATGAGGGCGAACGGACGTTTCTCCTCCCGCCGGGGGGGGGGAATGCCCAATAATTTCAATAATTTCAAGACCCGTTGGCATTAATGCCGGTTAGTGGCGGGCGTTATGAAATGAGCAGGTGGTAATCGTTCACCCGGTTGCCGTGGAGTTGGCCCAGCAACTGGAAACGTTCCATTTCCAGGGCTTGCAGTCGCTCAATGATTCCAGCCTCTTCCGTGGACTGTTCCGGCAGGGCCTTCAGGACAACAGAACACTCTTCCAGAGCCTGTTCAATGGCCTGCAAATTGCGTATCTGTTCCGTGGACCAGTCTTTGCCCCGCACGTATCCCATCAGGGCCAGTCTGTTTTCCCTGTCTTTCAGGGTTTTAGACCGGGTTTTAGCGTGGGGTTGGGTCAGCGGCGTTTTTTTTTCGGACGTGGCGGCGGTTTTGGTGGCAGCCACCTTGCCAGCTTTCTTTCTGGGCATAACAGGACACCTCTCAATGCCATTAGCAGGTTTTTCTTTTTTCAAATTTGCGCTTTCTATATACAATAAAAACAAAAAATCAATCCGGATTGACCCAGCCGGACGAAAGCGCAGGCCGGGCAGCACGAGCAGCCGGGATTTTCCGGGACAGGGCGGCTTCCGGAATCACAGCCTACTCCACATGAAGGAGATTGCGCCCCCCGAGGCCCAAAATCAGACCATGCCGGAGCGTCCCGACGTATAATGGACATGCCCCCTGCCGGGATCGGACTTTCAGGGGAGACGCCATAAAACATCCGGCAGCCATTCGGGCCGCCCTGCTGTGGATGGTCCACCCAGCACCATGAAGCCTGGGCCACCATCGGGCCATGCCGATTGTCAATAGTTTGATAAAATAATAAATACAGACAAATAACCCGTTACAAGATTTGTAAATCTTTCAACACCCGGGCCTCAAGATTTTCATCGTCCTGCCGAAGCCGATTGAGTGAACTTAAACAACGAGGGAACAAGACCCAATGACTGACATGAACGGTTTTAACCCCGATAAGAAACTGGGCGCTCATTTTACGCCCGGTAGCAAACAAAAAAAACAGGAAGCCCCTGAAACCGGCACGTCCGCAGCCGGTGAGCCGGGCGATCCGTACGCCGATCTCAAAATCACGCCCGACCGAATGCTCGATCTTTTGGCCGCACAGGGCAAATCTCAACATATGCACGCCCGGCTGGGGGGCAGCCCGTCCAGTGTTGAGCGCGCCATGGACAGCTTTATGGGCACCATCAGCCCGGAAGGCCACAGCCTGATGAGCCGCATGCTGGAGCAAACGTTCCTGCAGGAATTCGGAAAAAAGCCATCCCCGGCCATGCTCCAGGAAATTCTGGACAATTATCTGGTTGGTCAGCCCGTCATTCAAAATAGCTGAAGCCACAGTCCAATAGCCCAAAAAGCCCGGTTCACGGACTCGGGCTTTTTGTCTGCCCGCTGTGAAGCGGCGGTTTCCAGCCTGCCGCTCCGAAGCGGGCGGTGCCATCCAACCAGCGGATTGTGACTTTACTGTGCTTTCGGTCTCTAGTATGATTAAGGGAGTGCGATCAGGCAAACGTTATAAAAGAGAGTCAATTTTGAGCTGTGGACAGGGTGTTTACATTGTATGGATGCCAGACGGCACACATGTTCTGCGTCATCCACGCCAAATCCCCAGCACAGACCGTGGCTTCCCTGAAACACCACAGTTTTTATTAAAATCATCAGAAATGGCGAGAGAGGTTTACCCCATTGAGTGCTACATCTGAAAAAGAATCCGCAAGCGGCCAAAAATCGACCGGGCGTGCTGACAAAATTTTAATCGTCGATGATGAAGCCAGCATTCGCAGGATTCTGGAGACCCGCTTCAAGATGCTGGGCTTTGACACCGCTACCGCCGCTGATGGTGAAGAGGCCATGGACGTTTTCAACAAATTCCTGCCCGATATTGTGGTGCTGGACATTATGATGCCCAAAATGGACGGCTATGGGGTCACCAAGGAAATTCGAAAACAGGCCGACACCCCGGTCATCATTCTGACCGCCCTGGGCGATGTGGCCGAGCGCATTACCGGTCTGGAACTGGGCGCCGATGATTACGTGGTCAAACCCTTCAGCCCCAAGGAACTGGAAGCCCGGGTCAAGTGCATCCTGCGGCGGACGACCAGCAAAAGCGGCGGAACGCCCGCAGCCAGCAAGGAAACCAACAACGTGGTGGCCATTGGTCACCTGAAGGTGGATTTGAACAAGCGCCAGGTTTTCAAGAAAAATGAGCGGGTTCGCTTGACCGGTATGGAATTCAGCCTGCTGGAACTGTTGGTCAACAACTCCGGCAAGCCTTTCTCTCGCGGGGAAATTTTGCAGCACGTCTGGTCCTACCCGCCGGATCATCGCATTGATACCCGGGTCGTGGATGTGCATATCAGCCGCCTGCGCTCCAAGCTGGAAACCGATATCAGCAACCCGGAGCTGATTCTGACCGCGCGCGGTATCGGCTACATGTTCCAGAAAATCGATTAGGTCAGGAGGGACTGGCCCACACCGGCTGGCCCCCTGTATTCCCTTTCCTGCGAAATTCCTGGAAAACCTGAATAAAAAGACCCGGAACAGAGACAGTCATCAGGGCTCAATTTGCGTTACAATGGAAAAGTACAATACCAGAGCTGTTGCTCGCTGTTTGGTAGAGCGTATTCAGCTCCCGGCAAGATCAAGATGAGATCAAAGCATAATCAGTGCGAATAAGAATCGGATGAGGCTTGGTTCAGGCGCATGGCGTTCCTAGTACTACAGGAGTTAAATCCACTGTCCGCTAAAAAAGTAAGCGCTGTTCTCTTTCTGGGCTTGCTCTCGGTGCTGTGTCTGGCCGGATGTCGCAGCGATCGGGTCAGTGTCGATCCCAAAGACCCTAACGCGCCGCAGTACGCCTACCGCAAGGACGAACTGGCCCTGTTGCAAATGGCCGCCGATGACATTCAGGAACTGGAGCGAAACAAGCGGTACGGCGTTATTTACGACGACTACGCCAGTGAAGCGTTTAAAAAGGGCGTGGGTCGCCGCCAGTTTATGATTATGACCAACTGCGTGGAGAGTTTTCTGGGGGATTTGGAAGAGTACGACCGCAATGAAATCGGTTTTCGCCGGGAGTTTTTGAAAGATAAATCCGGCAAGGCAGACCCTCAGCGTTTCCTGGATGTACTGAACCGAAAAGTACAGCGTGGGTTGGGGAGTATGGAAGAGCAGCTGGTATTTGTGCCCAATGGGCTGAGCTTTCAACTCAACGGCCTGTACTGGATCGCCAAGGACAAGGCCTTTTTACAGTGCATGGCCCAAAGCAGGGCCCTGGATGCCGCCACCGCCCCCAAGCCGGAACCGACCGCGGAGGCTGTAACACAAACGCAAACGGAGACGGCCGGAACACAACCCACCGCATCCACCAATGGGGCCCCAGCCACAGACAGCCAGCAAGCGTCCACCAACGCCCAAGTCAACAGCCCAGCCGTTTCGGAAAGCAAACCCGCTTCGGCCCAGACCGGTGCAGGGGGCCCAGTACCGGCCGCCACGCCCAGCCCAGTTAATACCCCGTCCGTTCAGCCCATGAGACCCGCAGAAATTAAAAAGGCCCCCTTGAACGCCCGTCCCGCCGGGGCTGGCGCCGTAGTGGATCAACGCCCGGTGGTGCCCAAATCCGCCGCCGAGAAAAAAGCGGAAGAAGAGGCCAAAAAACGCCGTCTGGAGCTACAGGAAGAGCCCGAAAATCAGGTGACGGTCCCCCTGCCCATCAGCCCCGGCTCCGACGATTAATCCATCCCCCCGCTTCGTCGGGCATTCAGCCCTGCCGTTGGGCGATTTAGCCTGCCGGGGAATTCAATCTTCGGCTGCCCAAGGCTAGAATTGAGGAACCGGCCACAGGGGGAGGGTATCATGGAAATTACCAGCGTCTTGAATTCAAAACTGAACATTGCCCATCGGGTTTTGAGTGAACTGATTCAGGATTATTCCAGGCTGGATGACACCCAGCGCATGGAGAAATCCAATACCATCATGGATGAAATTTACAGCTATGTGCAAATCAAGGAAAATTTACTGTTCCCCTTTATCCAGGAAAAAGGACTGTACAACGATTTAATTGCCCGCTCCGCAGCGGTGGATCAGGATATTAATCGCATTATCGAGCTGTCCATTATGATGCACGTGGATGAACCCAGCGGGGAATATTATCACAACATGATCACCTTGCGCGATTTACTGGAAAAGGTTGAGCGTGTGGATGGTGAGAGCGTTTTCGCCTGGATTCGGGAATACCTCACGGAAGAGGATCAGTATTACATTACCAGCCACCTTAAAAACCAGATGACGCACGAGTCTGTGTCCTCTTCGGGCATGACCATCTACTGATCCGTCAGCGGACACCCCTCTTTTTTCCGGCTCACCGTCCTTATGCTAATCCACCCCGTTGTCAAACACAGCCCGACGGGTAACCCATCGCTAGACACTCGACTAATTGAAATTCAGGGCCAAAAATTTTTCAATAGAAACATACCAATCGAAAACCAAAGATGGTTTGGGGGATGTATCAGGAATGACAGGCAGCGAACGCGCCAGTTAACAGTGACCCGGTTAACAGTGACTACACGCAATTATCCAGGGCCATTTTGACCGTTTGATTCAAACACCATTCTGGTCAAACAAACAAAATTGAATTGGCAAGCAACGGCCATGATGAGGACTTTCGCAATCCCGTTGACCTGAGGCGAAATCCATCAACCCCGTGATGCTTGGCCACAGATTTCTTTTGGGGATCTTATCGAGCCGGTTTCCGGCTCTTTTTTTTGGCCTGTGTTGACGATACGCACTCCAGGCGCATTTTAAGCAAAACCGCCCCTGCCGCATGCAAGTCAAACCTGAACAATCAGTCAGTAGAGTAATAGGGCCCAGCCAGGAATTTTTTTATAATAAACAACACTGTCACCAAATGGAACACGGCATGCGATTTCAAAATCTCCCCTCCTCCCTGCAGGCTTCGGCAAAACCGGCGCTTCACGCCCGTTTAACAAACAAAGCCGCCCCGTCCAGGTATGCCTTTGGCCCCAGGGTCCATGCAAGTCGCAATTGCGTTGAGTTTAAATTGTGGGCGCCCTCGGCCCAAAGCGTCGCGCTGGTACTGCCCACATCCCGGGAATTGCCCGCCTCACAAAACGACTCCCCCCGCTTGCCCATGCAACGCCAATCAGGCGGCTGGTACACGCTGGAAGTCCCCAATACCGGCCACGGTACCTTGTACCAGTTCCAGATTGACGATCACTGGCTGGTGCCGGACCCGGCCTCTCGCTATCAACCTGCCGACGTGCATGGGCCCAGTCAGGTGATTGATTTCACCAATCTGCCGCGCTTGCATTCGGAATGGAAAAATCGTCCCTGGGAAGAGGCCGTTGTCTATGAGCTGCACGTGGGCACATTTACCCCCAAGGGCACATTTCAGGGAGTCATAGAAAAACTGGATTACCTCAAAAATCTGGGCATCACGGCGATTGAACTGATGCCCATCGCCGAATTTCCGGGACAACGAAACTGGGGGTATGACGGGGTATTACCCTATGCCCCGGATAGCGCGTATGGAACGCCCTCTGACTTAAAAGCGCTAATCAACGAGGCTCATTGCCGGGGACTGATGATCATTCTGGACGTGGTTTACAATCACTTTGGGCCGGATGGCAATTACTTGCACACTTATGCCCAACCGTTTTTTACCGACAAATACCAAACGCCGTGGGGAGCGGCCATCCACTTTGAAGGCCCCCCCGAAGTCCGGCAATTTTTTATTGAAAACGCCCTGTTCTGGCTGAAGGAATACGGCTTTGATGGCCTGCGACTGGACGCGGTGCATGCCATTCAGGACAGCTCCCCCCACCCCTTTCTGGAAGCGCTGAGCGATAGCGTTCAAGAGACCCTACCCCGACCCATTCACCTGATTCTGGAAAATGATGATAACCGTTCCCGTCTGCTGGAAACCGGGTATCAGGCCCAATGGAACGATGATTTCCACCATGCCGCCCACGTGATTGCCACTGGTGAAACCGGCGGCTACTACCAGGATTATGACACTGCCGGTAGCGGACGCTCCGCCATTGCCCACCTGGGTCGTTGTTTGGCGGAAGGCTTTGCCTATCAGGGGGAACCCTCTGCCTATCGCCGTCATGAGACACGGGGAGAGAACAGCAGCCATCTGCCGCCCACCGCGTTTGTCAATTTTTTACAGAACCACGATCAAATCGGCAATCGGGCCTTTGGGGAACGCCTCGCCCAATTGGCTCCCCCCGCAGCCCGGTTAGCCCTTCTGGAATGCCTGCTGCTGGCCCCCGCCCCTCCCTTGCTCTTTATGGGAGAGGAATGGGGAACCGAGCAGCCCTTCCTCTATTTTTGCGACTTTGAGGGCGATCTGGCCCAACAGGTGCGGGAAGGACGCCGTCAGGAGTTTGCCCGCTTCCCGGCTTTTGCCGATCCAGCCCTGCGAGAGGGCATTCCCGATCCCAACGATCTGCAAACCTTTCAGAATTCTTGCCTGAACTGGTCCGAGACGGAGCAAGAGCCGCACCTGTTTTGGCTGAAACACTATACCCGGTTGCTCACGCTGCGGCAGGAGAGACTGGTTCCCCGCCTGCCGGATTTTCGGAAGGGGGCACCGACACCCCATGGCTATGAAGTTTTTGAAACATGCGGCCTTCAGGTGCGCTGGGCGCTTTCCGGCGGTCAATGCTGGCAGTTAACGGCCAATCTGGGAAGCCGGACGTTGACAGTCCCGCCAAACATTTTCCATAATCTAGTAACGGCAGGGCTTGACTGCGTTTATCACTCCGAGGCCAATGCCGCAAGCGTTTTAGAAACTGGCCAGATGCCGGCGTGGTTCGTGATTTGGCAAACAGGATAGGCAGTAATGGAAACCATGATTCATCAAAACAACGTCCGCAGCCTGGCGCAAGCCTACGGCATCCAGTTGGAGTGGCAGGACATCTGGGGCAACACCCATCCGGTCACGGACGATATGTGCAAGGCCATCCTTTCGGCCATGGAAGTCCATACCAACACCCAGGAAAATATTGACGCCGCTTTTGAACGCCTGCAATACGCCACCGTGGCCCGCTGGCTGGAGCCCGTGCAGGTGGTTTCCGAAACAGAGGCGGCCATTGCCATTGTATTGAACATTCCCCACACCCAGACGGAACACACCTTCCACTGGACCCTGACCCGGGAAGATGGTCAGGTGCAGCAAGGTGAGGTGGTGCCCATTCATCTGCCCCACCTGGGCGATGTAGAATTGGCCGTGCAACACGACAAGGTGGTGCGTTACAAGTTCATGCTGACCGGCGATCTGCCCATGGGCTATCACCGCTTCGGTTTAAGCAAAGCCTCGGGTGAACCCGCCGTGGAAATGCTGCTGGTGGTCACTCCCAGCCGTTGCTACCTGCCGCCCATCCTGCAGGACGAACCCAATCAACCGCTGAAAAAAATCTGGGGCCCGGCTGTGCAGCTGTACGCCATTCACTCCAAACGCAACTGGGGCGTGGGAGACTTTGGGGACTTAACCCGGATTGTAGACTGGTGCGCCGAACAAGGGGCGGCCATTGTGGGCCTGAACCCGCTGCATGCCCTGTACCCTCACAACCCGTCTCATGCCAGCCCCTACTCCCCTTCCAGCCGACTGTTTTTCAATGTGACCCTGCTGGATGTAACCGGTATTGCCGATTTTGAGGAATCCGCCCCGGCACGGCAACTGGTTCTCAGCCCGGATTTTCAGGCCGCCTTGGAGCGTCTGCGTGAAGAATCCATGGTGCCTTACGCCGAAGTGGGACAGCGCAAGCTGGATGTCCTGAAACTGCTTTACCAGAACTTCCGGGAAAATCATTGGGCCCAAAATACCGAACGGGCCAAGGCCTTTGCTCAGTATATTCAGGCGCAGGGAAAACTGCTGGAGCGTTTCGCGCTCTTCCACGCCCTGCAAGAGCGCTTCCACAAGGAAGACGCCAGCATCTGGGGATGGCCGGTCTGGCCGGAAGCCTACCGCAGCCCGGAAAGCCCCGCAGTTCAGGAATACCTGAAATCCAACGGCGAGCAGGTCGCTTTTTACCAGTATCTGCAATGGCAAATTGATCTCCAACTGCAGCAGGCGGGTCAGCGTTGCCTGGAAAAGCAACTGGGCGTAGGCTTGTATATGGACATGGCCGTGGGCGTGGATCGCGGTGGCGCGGATGTGTGGGCCAACCAGCACCTATTCGCCCAATCCAGTGCCGTGGGCGCTCCGCCGGATGAGTACAACCAGAAGGGTCAGGACTGGGGCCTGCCCCCCATGATCCCCGAGAAAATGCGGGAAGAAGCCTACGAATCGTTCATTGGCATGCTGCGCCAGAACATGAAACACGCCGGGGCGCTGCGCATCGATCACGTGATGGGCCTGATGCGCCTGTTCCTGATTCCGCCGGGCCTGCCACCATCCCAAGGGGCTTACATTCATTACCCGGTGGATGAACTGTTCGGCATTCTGGCCCTGGAAAGCCAACGCAATCGCTGCATGGTCATTGGCGAAGACATGGGCACCGTGCCGGAAGTGGTGCGGGATCGCATGGATCGCTGGGGTGTGTTCTCCTACAAGGTGTTTTACTTTGAAAAGAATCATGATCACTACAAAGCGCCGGAAGAGTACCAGTCCAACGCCGCTGTGGCCGTCAGCACCCACGACTTGCCCACTCTGAGTGGTTTTTGGCAAGGTCAGGACATTACCGTTCGCACGGCGCTGGATTTATACCCCAACCCGGAATTGCGGGAGCGGCAAATTAAAGACCGGGTCATGGAACGCATGGCCATTCTGAATTTGCTGGAACAGCGCGGCTTGCTGCCGGAAGGCATTAATGCGGGCCCCCTGTCCGCCCCCATGATGACCCCGGAGCTGTCGGCGGCCATCCACCGGCTGGTTTCCCAGACCAATTCCAAGCTGTTTATGGTGCAGTTTGAGGACATGTTGCAGCAGATTGATCAAATCAACCTGCCCGGCACCACCGATCCGGTCTATCCTTGCTGGAAGCGTAAAATTACGCTTCCGCTGGAAGAGTATGGAACGGACCACCGGATTTTAAGCGTCTGTCAGGCCATTGCCACCGAACGACCCAAAACCTGGAAGGGCGATATTCCTGAGGCGGAGCGCAAAAAAAAAGCCTAGGAAGCTCTGCCGTAAGTATTCCCACGGCGACTTACCGGTTCCAGTTTAACCGGGAGTTCCGGTTTCAGGACGCCATTGCCCTCATTCCCTATCTCAAGCAACTGGGCATCAGCCATTGCTATGCCTCTCCGCTGCTGCAAGCCCGGGAGAACAGTCCTCACGGCTACGATATCAGCAATCACCAGCAACTTAGCTCGGAGATCGGAAGCTACGAGGAATTTATCCAGCTGGCTTCAACGCTGAAGGCGGAGGGGATGTCCCTGATTCTGGACATTGTGCCCAACCACATGGGGGCTGCCCAAAACAATCCGTGGTGGATGGATTTGCTGGAAAACGGCACTTCCTCCCTGTACGCCGATTATTTTGACATCGACTGGCATCCGCTTACGGAAGACCTGAAACACAAGATTTTGCTGCCCATTCTGGGAGATTCCTATGGTCAGGTCCTGAAGAACGGCGAGCTGCAGCTGCGGTTTGACCCCTCTACCGCCCGCTTCTGGCTGGACTATTACGAACACACCATTCCGGTAAACCCGGTGTCATATCCTCTCATTCTGGGGCAACGCCTGGAGGTGCTGGAGGCCCGACTGGGGCAATCTAACCCTGCCTTTCTGGAATATCAGAGCATTATGACCGCCTTTGAGCGCTTGCCCATAGAAACCGAAGGCTGCTGGGAAAAGAAAGAAGAGCGCATCCGGGAAAAGAATATCAGCCTGGGGCGTTTGCTGGCCCTGGGCAACAGCACGCCTGACATATTCAATTTCATTCAGGAAACCTTGCAGGACTTTCAAACCCGCCTGCCAGACATCACCAACCAGAACCGATTGCACCGTCTGCTGGAAATGCAGGTTTACCGCCTCTCCAACTGGCGGGTGGCCAGCGATGAAATCAATTATCGGCGTTTTTTTGATATCAATGACCTGGTCGCCCTGCGGGTGGAAGATCCCCGGGTGTTTGCGGAAACCCACGCTCTCATCCTGCGACTGATTGAAGAAGGCTGGATCAGCGGCCTGCGCATTGATCATCCCGATGGACTGTATGACCCGGCCGCCTATTTTCACCAATTGCAAATAGAGGCCGCCAAACGTCTGAATGTGTCCCTGGAACCGGATTTGCAACTGGGCGATCCACGGTTGCCCTTGTACGTAGCCATTGAGAAAATTCTGGCCCCCTATGAGCGATTGCCTCAAAACTGGCTGGTACAGGGTACCACCGGATACGAGTTTGCCAACACCGTCAATGGCTTGTTCGTACAACAAGAGCATGAAAAGGAAATGACCCGCATTTATGAAAAAACGCTGGGGCATCCCATCCACTTTGAATCACTGGTCCACGAGTGCAAGAAACTGATTATGCGCACCACCCTGAACAGTGAACTGGGGGTGCTGACCCAGCAGTTGTACCGGCTGTGTAAACAGAACTGGCGTTCCCGAGACTTTACCCTGCACAACCTGCGCAGCGCCTTGATGGAAGTGGTGGCCTGCTTCCCGGTCTACCGAACCTATGTAACCCACGAGACTCTCAGCAAGAAGGACGGCGAATACATTGACTGGGCCATCAATCTGGCCAAACGCCACAGTACGGCCATAGACTCCAGCATTTACGATTTTCTGCACTCCATCCTGCTGCTGGAAGCCCAACTGGAGCATCTCACGGAGACGCAGCCCCCAGGTGCAGCAGATGCGCGCAGGGTCTCGTCCACCACTACCCCGGAAGTCACCGAGGCCTCCCGATTTCGGGCTGCGGTTTGCCATTTCGCCATGAAATTTCAGCAGTACAGCGGCCCGGTAATGGCCAAGGGGCTTGAGGATACCTCGTTTTACCGCTACAATCGCCTCGTTTCTCTCAATGAGGTGGGTGGGGAGCCCACGGTTTTTGGCATTTCGGCAGCTACTTTCCACTATCGCAATCAGCAGCGATTGCAACGCACGCCGCATACCCTGCTAAGCACCACCACGCACGATACCAAGCGCTCAGAAGATGTGCGGGCCCGCATCAGCGTGTTGTCGGAAATGCCGGAAGAGTGGCAAAAGCATCTCACCTCCTGGCGTCGCATCCATCGGCATTTACTGCAAAGGCCGGGAGATGATGTGGTGGCCCCCTGTCCCAACGATGAGTATCTGTTTTACCAAACCCTGCTTGGCATTTGGCCTTTTGAAAACCCCAAAGAAGAGGAAAGGGCCCAGTTGGCGGAACGCCTGGAGCAATACATGTTAAAAGCGGCCCGCGAAGCCAAGCGCCATACCAGCTGGATCAACCCAAACCATACCTATGAAACGGGGCTACAAGCCTTTATTCGGGGCGTGGTATTAAAACCCTCACCGCTGTTTATGCGCAGCTTTCTGCCTTTTCAGCGGCAAATCGCCCGGCTGGGGCAATTTAACGCCCTCTCTCAAACCCTACTGAAACTGACCTGCCCCGGCGTGCCAGATCTGTATCAGGGTTGCGAACTGTGGGATTTAAGTCTGGTGGACCCGGACAATCGCCGCCCGGTGGATTATGCCGTGCGTCAGGCCCAACTGGCACAGCTCCGCCCACTTCTGGAGGCCCCGGATGCCCATACCCTGCAAAAGCCGCTGGATGAAATCGTCCGGGACATGAGCGATGGGCGCATTAAACAGTATCTCATCGCCAAGGTCCTGGGGTACCGTCAGGCCCATCCAGCCTTATTTCAGCAAGGTCATTACCTGCCTCTGGAGGTCAGTGGCATTTACAGCGATCACGTGGTGGCATTCGTACGCTGGCTGGAAGGGGAGGCCGTCATTGTGGCTGTGCCTAGATTAAATACCTGGCTGGGCCTGCGCAAAAGCGGACAGCCCTGCGGAAAGCGGGTCTGGAAGAATACTCAGCTCTTGTTGCCGGACTTTCTGCAGAACCGACCCGTTACCAACCTGCTGACCCTGGAGCCATTGGCACCGGTGAACCATGATGCTCAAAAGGCCCTCAATCTGTCGGACGTCTTTAAGGACTTACCGGTGGGCTTTTTGAGATTGGGTTAAAGCAGCTCTGGCAAATCAATCCTGCGTTCCGGCTTCGGCGATTTTTTGAGCCTTCTGCTTTTTGCGGGCCATCAGGACCTGCGCCTGCCCCATCAGCGCCTGTGCTTTGGAGGCCACCGCGCAATCTTGTCCGGACGGATCCCCCGGAGCCAGGGCGGCGTTCCGCACCTGACAATAGCTTTGGTAAGAGGCTTCCGGATTGCTGGGATCCAGGGGTGGAATTTTTATGGGCACATGGCCACCCACAGCCACCCCATTGCTGTCAAAATCGATGTGAATACCACCGCCCAAGCTCCCTGCGGCGGACTGATGCGCTTGTTCATGGGAGAGAATCTCCGCGTAGCGCTGGGCCTTGAATTGCTCAAAGGCAGCAGAATCCTTTCCCTTGGGCTGGATCGACTGGGCACTATCCTTCCCTGGGGATTGCTGACCCGGTGATTGCGCGGCGGCATGCGGCACTGGCCGGGCCCAAAGCGATTGATGACAAACCGAGAGTCCCAAAGGTCACCCCTTCCATTCAGAACCTGAACTTAAGTAAAGCTATTTTAAATCATGAAGCGACTATCTAGCCAGCACTTACCCTGCTAAAAGTTAAGATTTATAACAGAGGCCCCAAACGCCCCCATCAAAACCATCTGCCTGTCCCTTATCGGGCTGAAGCGGGTTGAAAGGCCTCGGCAGCCCAATCGGTCAGCACAATCACCTCGTCCGGTTCCGCCCCCAGCAGACGAACCAGACGCTTTTGAATCAGCGCATTGATCTGCTGGGTCAAACTATCGGCTGGCACGTATTCCATCTGGTTTACCAACTCTTGCCGGGACAGGTAGCCGTGCTGACTCAGCATGCGCAAAATGCGAAGCTGATCCGGCTGCAAGCCCAATAAAACCTGTGCCACGGAACGCTCATGGGGGCCGGGCCCAGCAGACGGGGCGGCTGGCTTGGCAAACAAGGCCTTGGCGTTAGAGGGGGAAGAAGAAGCCACAGAGGCAGAGGCTGTGGAGGCAGCGACCGGTTGCGCTGCGGGACTCTTCGCTGGGGATTGAACAGACTTTTCCGGCCCCGACTGGCTTCCCCCCGTGGATACCGATTGCGAAGCGGGCACCGATTGCGGAGCAGATGCCGATTGCTGCCTAGGGGCCTTTGATCGGGCGGGCAGAGAAGACGGGTTCAGGGCAGCCTGCGACGAGGGCACTGAACCCTCGTGCTGGTGATTCGGATTGTCTTTCCCCTCTGCCAATGCCGAGAACTGAGCAGCCATCTTCACAGGGTCAGCCGGAGACACTGCCCCTGCCTTGGGCAAGGCGGCATTTTTCGCATCGGCAGCCGATTCATTGGCATCCGCTAGATATTGAGGGTAGTGGCTCTGAATGGCTTCATGGATATAAGCCAGTCGCTCACTGCCGCCGGGATGGCTGGAAAAGAAATTGGCCACGGGCCCAGAATCGGCGGCCCCTTTCAGAAGTAGAGACTCCATAGCCAGGGGGTTGTACCCGGCTTTGGTCATATACTCCAGGCCCACCAAATCCGCCTCTTTCTCATAGGGCCGGGAGATGGGATCGGTCAAGGCAATGCCATTTCGATGCATTTTTTTAATCCCCGCAGCGCCCACGATGAACACCGGCGCGGCCAGCCCCGCCGTGGCAACGGAAGCTGCCGTTCCGCCCACCGTATAGGCCGTCCATAAAGCCGTTTTGGCCGCCCATCGCTTAGGCACGATTTTACCGGTATGCCGCTTGGTGATATGGGCGATCTCATGAGACAGCACGGCGGCCAGTTCATCATCGCTCTCCATGACATCCAGCATGTCCTTGTAAATAATCACTGTATTGGGGCCGCCGAACCGGCTGGCAGAGGCGTTTCGGATATCCAGCCGACTGGCCAGGAATTCAATGCGATCGGGAATGCCGTTGGCGCTTAAAATGCGCTGACCGACCCGAAACACCTTTTTCTCAAACGAGGGCCGATTCCATAAGGGATCTTCCTCCCCTTCGGCCCAAGCCCCGGGACAAGCCCACGCACATAGCCAACCCCAAAGGTAGAGCAACGCCATTAATACCAAACGAGAACGATTCAAGGTCACAGGTTTCCACGCAATCAAATTTCTAACTGACCCAATTTATCTTAGAAAACGACGATTAATTTCATCAATTGACTTTATCCAAATTGCCCCCTTCAGTAAACCGTACTATCTTCGGTTTTCCAAAAAAGCCCCTACCCAAAAGCTATATTGAGAATTCCTCAGGGATCCAACCCTTCGGCTGAACGCCCTTCCCCGGCCAAAGCCGCCTCATGGACAGATGCCGTGACCCGTTTACCGTTCAGGGCAATGACCCGAGCGGGAATCCCAACCACAGTGGCCTCAGCGGGAACGTCTTTAATCACCACCGAACCAGAACCGACCTGGGCCCCCTGGCCCACGGTGATATTGCCCAGCACTTTTGCTCCCGCCCCGATCACCACGCCATTTTCCAGAGTCGGATGGCGTTTGCCCCGCTCCCTACCGGTGCCCCCCAGGGTCACCTGCTGATACAGGGTCACATCATCGCCAATCACGGTGGTTTCCCCAATGACCACCCCCAGCCCGTGATCAATAAAAAAGCGCCTTCCGATGCGGGCGGCGGGGTGTATCTCAATACCGGTCAGAAAACGGGCCACATGAGACCCCAACCGTGCCAGCGTGGTCAGGCCCCAGCCCCATAAGCCATGATTCAAGCGGTGCAGCCAGATGGCATGCAAGCCCGGATAGCACAGAAACACTTCCAGACGGGTGCGAGCCGCCGGATCTCGCTGCAAAACCGTCTCAATGTCTTCAAGAATAAACATAGGGCCTTTCATCATCAAGTCGGATAGAACCATAAAACCCCTGAAGTCCGCTTGCGTGCGCTAGACTCTATTATGCCAAGATTTGGCGATTGACAAAAGGGGATGCTTTTTGTCTACTAGTACGACATCAATTCAAGCTCGATGTACACTGAGCCAGTCTGTTTAGTTCAAACAGTTACCAGGATTTACAGCATGTTATTTATCCAGCTGAACGCTTTGAATCACACCCGACGCCAGCGCCGATCATCAGTGCGTGGCGAGCGCTCAAGCTGAGTTGGAAACATAAAAAATAACCAGTCTTCAGATTGAATCCCCGTCACCCACTTGCCAAAGCCCGTAACGGGGATTTCTTGTATCAACCCGAAAAACAATCGCAAAATAACGCACAAAATCAGCGTCTTTTGACTTAATAAGCACACACGCCATCAAGGACACCCGTCATCCAATGACACCCACCCTGTACCCACAACCGATTCCGCAGGAGCCCCGGGCATTGCCCCTGGGAACCTATCGGCATGATGTGGCTTACACGGGCGCTTTGAAATCATGTCAGGTTCTGCCCTTGGGCAGCTACCGGCACGACGTGGCATACACTGCCGCCTTGAAGTCAAGCCAAAAGCAAGCCCTGGGGAACTACCGGCACGATGTGGCATACACTGCCGCTCTGAAATCCGGTTCTTTCTCCGGTGCGATCTCCCTGCAAGGGGGTATCAGCTTCGGGATTGCCACAATTGAACAGTTAAACACTGGTGCTGAGCGTTGCTTGGCACCAGTTGTTTTTGGAATGGGGATGCGGGCTGCACGGATCGAGCCAGAAGAGGTGGCGGCATGATCAACCTCTTCGACAAGCGGATCAACGGTTTCCTGACCAAGATGGACGACAGCACCTCCATGGTGTCCCTGGCCTTGCGGGACAGCGTGGAGAGCAGCGGCCGGACTTACATGGAGTACAAACGGGACCCGCACGGCGGCCGGGAGCGGCTGATTGAAGAAGTGGCCACCACGGTCATCTGGGGCTTTGGCATCAACTGGATGAAAAAGTTTTACGACTACCTGGCCAAAGATGTCATGAAGGCTATTGCGCTGCCGGATATGGACATCGCCTTGCTGAAAAAGACCGAAGCGCCCCCGGCCAATCAATCATGGCTCAAAACCCACTTCAACCCGCCTTCGGCCCAAAGTCTGGTCAATACCAAAGGCCACCTCAGCGACCGGATCGGCAAGTTTACCGAGGCCGTTCACAAGCACTCCGGCCAACGGATTTACGACAACTTGCTGGATGTTATTGGCAACCAGAGCAAAAAAGCCCGCTACAACCGCTCCAACCTGCTGAAGTTTGGCTTTGCCACCCTGATTCCGGTGGTGGGTATCGCCGTGGGCATTCCCACCTTTAACCAGTGGCTTACCCGGAAAAAACTGGAAAAAACGGGGCAGGCCAGGCCACAACAAACCCCTCAGCAGACCCCTCAGCCACTCCAGGGCTGGAACACGCATAAAAACGCAGCTCCTGGCTTCAACCGTAGTCCGGTTCAGCCAGCCGCCGTCGCTGCCCCCTACCCTATGGCCGCCGGAACCTTTAGCGCCCCACTGAGCGCCAACGGGCCAAGTGGGGCAGCCTTCAATGGCCCAGCCCCCGTAAACAACCCCTTTGGTCTAGCCACGGCTTCCGCCACTACGGCCTTTGGCCAGCTGCCCCCTGCCCGTCCGGGTCTATCTGGCACTGCCCCCACGGCGGTTCGCTTTGGCGGACTGCTGGATGCGCCTGGCAATCTGGCCGCCGCCCTCTTGCAAAACGAACGGGCCAACACCTTGCTGGTGGATCAAACCATCAGCGGCGGACGGGTGATTAAGGCCCGGAATTGGCAGGAGCGGCTCGAAATCGCCTTCCGGGAAGTGAGTATCATTGCTTGCCTGTACTGGGGACAGCAGGCCTTGCAAAGTTTCTTTATCAACAAGCTGGGTAAAAACAGCCACAGCCAACTGAGTTTTGACGTCACCAAGCACCTGCGGGACAAGTTTTTGCTGCCCAACGGCCCATTGACCGCTCAGCACTTTGCGGATCAATACCGCAATCATCTGGATGACCTGGCCAAGGCCATGGATCTGGGCGACCATAAAACATTACTGAATACCCTGAAGAACGCCAGCAATCCGCAGGCGCAATACCAACTGGATCAACAGTTCACCGAAGCCGTGTTGAAGCACTTCGAGCAGAAAAAACCGACCCCCAATTTATTTTTGGATTTGGCCAAGGAATGCCACTGGATTCCCACCTTTGACGGTCAGGCTTCCAGCAGCGCCAGAAGGCAAAACGCCGTTAAAAAATGGGTGCAAGACGCGGGCCAGAATGTCAAAACCGTATTCAGCAAAGCACCGGAGCAATACGCCCCCCAAGCCGGAAAATTTCTGGACTTGACCAAGAAAATCAACTCAGAGGCCATGTTCGGATTTATTCAGAGCATGGAGAAGGCCTTTGTCTCCGAAGGGCTGGAACAAGCGCCCCAAAAACTGGAAAAAGTCCTGCAGAAATCCATTCGGGGTCGGGCCGGTGCCTGGTTGGCCTCCAACGCCGTTTGCACCCTGCTCTTGTCTTACATTATTCCCAAGGCCCAGCACTACATGACCTACCGGATGACCGGTAAAAACTACTTCCCCGGCGTGGAAAAAAACGCCTGAACCCGCACCCCTCAGCGCTGTGAAAACATTCGGTGAGGCAGCCCTCCCAACCCGTTTGTAACTGTTTGAGTACAGCGAGTTCAAAAAGAATGCCGGGCACACTGGCCGTCAGCGCTCTGTATTTTGTTTGAGCTGCACGGAGTTTTACAAACGGGTTGGGAGGGCAGCCTCACCGGAACAAATATCGAGGCCTGAAGCGAGTGGCTTCCCAAGCCCCGTACCGGAAAGCCGCAGAGTCGGTATTCTCTCTTTAATAGTACGGCGGCCTAAAGCCCTGAGGACTCCAATAGCTTCCTCCAGAGCCCATGGTGGGAGAAGCCCCCTTAGGGAGTGTAGCATCCAGGCCCCACTGTCCCTCAGGTTTGGTCCACTGATACCCGGCGTAGGCCACACCGCCAATCCCGGCGAGCCCAATGGTCAGGGCCGCCCCGGTCACCGCCGGGGAGCTGGTGAAGGCCTCCTTGGTTCGGGCGCTGGCTTTTTTCAGGGCTTCACTGGTGGCTGCCCATCCGCCACTGGCCTTCTTTTTCAGTCCTTCCCCAGCTTTTCTCAATAAGCCGGATACATTCAGCGATAGCATTTTATCAATCCCCGTTCAACCTGACCTGACTTGATTTAACCCTTTCGACTGATTCAATATTGACTGAGGAATTCAGCGTGTCCCCGCTCCGTCTCTGGGTAAAGCACCCGGGCGAGTTGGACAACGGTCTGCAGACAGTACCCACTTTTCGCGAGACCCAAAAGCCGCTCCCAAAAGCCGCTCAATGTAAGGGTCGAGAGGCTTTTGGGCAAGAGCGTTATCCCAAGCGATTTATCCGTTGGCTATGCCGTTAGATATAGTTGGGGAGGGAGCCGGGCACCCCGAAACTGCCGGAGGCGGCGTAGGGATCGTATGGGCTGGCCGCCGGCGCAGGGGCCGGTGCTGGCGCGGGTGCCGCTTCCGCGGAACCACCACCCCCGGAGAACATGCTGGTGAGCGCATTGAGGCCCAGGGTGCCCACCAGGGTGCCGCCAATGGTTTGCACCAACCCATTCGAGAAAAATCCGCCCTTTTTGGGTTCTGCCGCTTCCGGGGCAGTATCAGCCACTGCGGACGCCTTGGTGCCGACCGTAATATCATCCTTGGCTTTACCCAGCTTGGACAAATCCTGTTTATGGTCCATTTTATCCAATAGGGCTTTATCTTCAGGTTTCAATTCAGCCTTCGGCTTTGCGGTAGCAGATCCCACTGGTGTTTGGCTGGCCCGTTGGGGCCGCATGGCATCTTGTCTGGATAATTGTGATTTAGGCTTTGCAGCTTGAGGCATATCAACGGGCTTTACGATTGGTTCAGTATTGGAAGCCACTTTCCTTTGAGACTTACCTAACCGGGATAAATCCTGCTTGGTAGAAATTTGATCCAAGAGCGCCTTATCCTCACGTACAAGCTCGGCCTTTAAGTGACTCTGGGGCTTAATAGAGCTTCCTGTAGTGATTCCTGTATTTTTGCCTTTACCCCATAGCCCTAAAAAACCACTTTTGACCGAAGACCCTAGTCCTTTGAGGCCTGATAAAACCCCGCCACTTTTACCGGCAGCTTTGGCGACGCCATCAGCGCCCGCTTTACTGAAAAGTCCTCGACCAAACCCTTTGATTGCAGCAAATGCCATAAAAAAATACCCCCATTTCGAATAAATCTTAATTACCCAATGTCTTAAATCACCTTGGCGTATTGGTTTAAGCCTTTTTGGAAAACCCATCGAACAGCCCGGTGACCAACGTAGGGCCCACCGACCACAACACGGCCTGTCCAAACTCTGACCCCATTAATTTCTTGGCTTTGGAAAAAAATCCACCTTTAGTGGCAGCGCCAGCCGCTTTGTTGACAGGATCTGCCACTTTGCCAGCCGTTTTTGCGGCACCACCGAAAAGTCGTCCAATAGCTCCCAGCATATACATTTCCCCCATCTGTCATTAAATTCATCGATATCCCACTATTGTGATGTCCGTCTATCCGAAACTTCCAAAGCCCGAAGATTGACTGACGCCAGCCCTAATACCATCCCCATTTGACAATCCCTACTGTTCTGATTGCTTAAAAACAATCAAAAAGCTTTTTATTTGAAAATATAAATAACTCTTTACAAAACCCGTTGAAAGAACACTCGAACTCTGACCTTAAAATACTTCCACTTCGGAGTGATCGGCCAGCATGTATTTATGGCTTTGCTGCGGTTGAGCGGACTTGAGGATGCGGCACCCCTTGCCTAGCAGGCTCTGCTCAATCTTCCCGGGGACCCCCTGGATCACGCATTCCTCCAGCACCACGCTGTTTTCCAGATGACAATCGCTCAACCGACACCCAGCCCCCACACTGGTATAAGGGCCAATGGTCACATTCTCCAGCGCGCAATTTTCCCCAATGATGGCGGGCCCGGTCACTTGCACGTTCTTCAGCACCGCTCCCGCCCCCACCTGCACCGCACCGGAGAACCGACAAGCGGCGTCGGTAATGCCCTGAATAGCGGCTTGGGCGTATTCGCCCAGCACCACGGTGTTGGCCGCCAATAAATCGTCTTTCTTGCCGGTGTCCAGCCACCAGCCCGCATGCACCCGGGAATGCACCGTGCGCCGATCGTCAATGAGCTGCTGGATGGCATCGGTAATTTCCAGCTCCCCCCGCCAACTGGGCTGAATCTTGGCGATGGCCTCAAAAATGGAGGCCGTAAACAGATAAACCCCCACCAGCGCCAGATCCGATTGGGGCGCTTTCGGCTTTTCCACCAGCCGAAGCACCTGCCCATCCGCATCCAGTTCGGCCACCCCAAAAGCGGAAGGGTTGGGCACCTGCTTCAGTAAGATGGAGGCGTGATAGCCAGCCTGCTTAAACTCGGCGATGTGACTGCCCAGATCGGCGTTAATCAGGTTGTCGCCCAGGTACATAATAAAATCATCGTTCCCCAGATAGGGTTGGGCGATTTTGACCGCATGGGCCAGCCCCGCCGGTTCATCCTGCAAAATATAGGTAGTACGGGCGTCCGGCTTCAGCCAGCCTTGCAGGGAGGCTTGAATATCCGCGCCGGTTTCCGGGCTGATGATCACCCCAAAATCCCGAATACCCGCCTGATACAAGCCATCCATGGCGTAGTGCAGAATGGGCTTGTTGGCCACCGGTACCAACTGCTTGGCCATAGCGTAAGTCAGGGGACGCAGCCGGGTGCCCTTGCCCCCGGCCAGAATCAGGGCCTTCATGGACGAAGCGGGTTGAGGTTGTGCGGACATGGGCCACTGATTCCTTTCCAAAAATCCGAGACCGCCAGCCATTCGACACGGGTGGAAATTGTTCGCTCGGGATTACGACTTAGGGCGGATTTTACAACAGAACGCAGCAAGCGGAAAGCGGTGTACCATCCAATGGAAATTTTTTGCAGAGGCGAGGCGAACTGAAACAGCACCCACAAGCGGTTGCGGTGAAAATAATACTGGGTCATCAGGCTTTTACGCCCGGTGGTGGCCCCTTCCTTGTGATAGACCCGGGAGCGGGTGCAAAGCGTCAGCGGAAAACCCCGCCGGGCAAAGCGCAGAGAAGCCTCTCCGTCCTCAAAGTACAAGAAGTAGGATTCATCCAGCAAACCGGCCACCCGAAAGGCTTCGAGCGGAATCAACATGCTGGCCCCGCTCAGGGTCTCCACCCGCATGCCATCGGAAACCACACTTTCCGCATACCCCCGGGTGCTACCGGTCCACCACTGAAAACGGGTTCCAGCCTGTTGATACCGCCCATCGGGATACAGCAACAGCGAACCGGCAATGCCGCCGGTTGTTTGGGCCTCTTCCACCAGCGTGGTCAAGGCGTCTGGAGCCACGGTGGTATCGTTGTTCAGCAGCCACACAAAACCCGGCTGCCCCTCCCCCACTTCCGCCAAGGCGGCCTGAATCCCCAGATTGTTGCCCGCGCTGAAGCCGCCGTTCTGGGGTGATTCGATCAAGTGAAAACTCCCCGGCATCGCCGACAAGCGGGCCTTCAGGCGAATCACGGAATCATCGGGCGAGGCGTTATCCACCACGATAATGCGGTAATGGGGGTACTCCAACCTCTGAAGCGAATCCAGACAGGCCAGCGTGTCATCGGTTCCCCGATAATTCAACAGCAGAATGTAAACCGGAGGATGGCTGGGCATGGGGCTAATTCACGGCCTGGTTTAAATCGCTCAAAATGGCCTGCAAATCAATCTGATGCACCCGGCTGGTGGCAAACAGGTTCTCATGCTCCAGGGCCTTGTAGCCTGCCACGTGCAAGCCGTACTTGGCAAACACGGACTGGGTTTGAGGGTACTGGGCCAGAATCTCGGGGATACTCATACTGTCGGTTATGGGCGCTTTGGGGCTCACGGGGAAACTTCCTCCATCAAACTATCCATCCAGACTTCGCCGGTACTCTCATCAATATGATGGCCAGACGGCGACCGGGAGCCAGAGGCGCCAGCGCCGCGCGGGGCGAAACAGGCCTTGACCGCATCGGCCAGAGTGGCCACCGGCAGAATTTGCAGATCCTGGGGAATGCCGGTGGGGGGCAATTCCATACGGGGAATTAACATGCGCTCAAAGCCAATGCGGGCCACTTCCTGCAAGCGGTTCTGGCACTGGCGCACCGGGCGAATCTCCCCGGTCAGGCCGATTTCCCCGGTGACCACCGTCCCCCCAATCACGGATAAATTACGGGCGCTGCTGATAATGGCTACGGCCACGGCCAAATCCGCCGCCGGTTCATCAATACGCATGCCGCCCACCACGTTCACGTACACATCCTGCCGGGAAAAATCCAGTCCCAGCCGACGCTCCAGCACGGCCACAATCTGGTGCAGCCGGTTATATTCAATGCCATTGCCCACCCGCCTTGGCGTAGCGTAAGCGGATTGCCCTACCAGCGCCTGAATCTCCACCAGAATGGGGCGACTGCCTTCAATGGTAGCGGCTACCACGCTGCCCGGCTGATTACCGGCAGCACCCAGCATACTCTGGGACAAGAACAATTCGCTGGGGTTGGCGATTTCCCGCAAGCCCTGCTCGGCCATTTCAAACACCCCGATTTCCTGGGTGCTGCCAAAGCGGTTTTTCACCGTGCGTAAAATGCGCAGGTTCTGATATTTATCGCCCTCAAAATACAAAACGGCATCCACGGTATGCTCCAGCAACTTGGGGCCGGACACCGTGCCTTCCTTGGTCACATGCCCAATCAGGAAGATGGGAATGTTCAGCGACTTGGCCGCTTCCATGAGGATGGCCGCGCATTCCTTGATCTGACTCACGCTGCCCGGCGTACCACTGACATCGGCGCAGTACATGGACTGAATGCTGTCGATGATCACCAAGTCCGGGCGGGCCTGACGAATGGATTCCAGCACCTGCTGAATGTTGGTGAGGGCCAGAATGGAAATGGCCTCAGTCGCCACGGCCAGCCGTTCCGCCCGGGTTTTAATCTGGTAAGGCGATTCCTCACCGGCCACGTACAGCACAAACTTGCCCTGCAGCCCCACGTGAGAGGCCATTTGCAGCATCAACGTGGATTTACCAATACCCGGGTCGCCACCCACCAGCACATAACCGCCGGGCATAATGCCGCCGCCCAGCACCCGATCCAGCTCCGGGAAGCCGGAGGAATAGACCTCGGCGTTTTCCAGCGCCACATCGGCCAAACGCACAATGCGGGGCGTGGCTGTTTCAGCGCCGCCACCCACCAGGGTGCGGGTACGCAGGGTATCAGTCTTCGGTTTCACCAGGCTGACCTGCTCCTGAAAGGAGCCCCATGCCTGACACTCCGGGCAACGCCCCAGATAGGAAGGCGCCGAAGCCCCGCACTCGTTACACAGATAACTGGTCTTGTTCTTGGCCATGCTCCCTATTGTAATACGGGCCGACCCATTACAGGAACCACTCGGTGTAAAATGGCCGAGCGAAGGCTAGGGTGGTCAGAATCGAACAGCGCCGGAACGAAGCGTTGCGCCCATGACCGCTTTAATAGCCGTAAGTGTCGTCATATTCATTGAGAATGACCACACTTTGCAGAGAGGGCGAGGGCAATACGGTCTCCTCGGCCTCCAGTTCGGCGTTGGGCGTCACAATTTCCAGATAGCGCTGATACAGGCGATCCGCTTCAGTCAGGGGAATCAACCGCTGTGGGCGAGTGGCGTAAGCGTTGCTTTTGGGACTCATAAAGACCGGCACGTCCCCCGCCACCTCATCCGCCTGCGGATCGACCAGGAACTCAAACTCCTGGGCCAGAACAGTCGACTCGAATGATTCGCCCGATTCAGATGATTCGTCCGATTCGGATGATTCGTCCGACTCCGATGACAGGTCTTCGACCTCAGATACCAGCGCCGGGAAAAGTTCGATTCCCGTTAACCGGCGAAGCGTCAGACCCTCCGGCACAATGACCACCTCTGACTCCGTTTCCGCCAGTTGCGTGTAGGGCTCATACGTCTTTGGCTCAACCGATTCTGGCTCGTGCGTGTCCGGCTCATGTGTATCCTGCTCAGCCGGGCGGCTCAAGTCGGCATGGTCTCCGGCCTCACTGGCCGACAATCCATTGGCAGCAAGCGCTGTAGCGGGCTGGGACTGCACCGAATCGCTCACGTCACCAATCAGGGTAATGTGGTAGGGCGTACTGGCCAGAACCATCTGCCGACCCCGAATTTCCACCAGATGAAGCTCTTTGTCTTTCCCCAGCGAGGAGGTAAACAGCACGTTAAACGGCGGCGTCTCCTCAAGGGCCGGTAAAACCGCCTCTTTTTGCTGGCGGCGCAAATTCCGCAACCAGGAACCGGACGGGATGGCCCGCCGGCTGTTCAGACGGGCTTTAGCGCCGGTACGCTGGACAGTCTCTGCCACTTGCGGCAGTGATCCCCCGGGAAGTGTCACCGTTCCGCCCAACTCGGCATACAAATCGGGAGGGAACTCGGCTGCGGGCTCCGAAAGCTCCGACAGAGAAGAGGCGGGGAATGGATTCTGGATTTTGGCGTCCTTGCGTTTTAAATTCTCGAAAAAGGCCGGATACCGAGCCATCAGGCGGGGCAAAACAACCCTTGAAAAGCCCAGCAACAAGCCCAAAACCGCCAACAGGCCCACAGTGACCCGCACCAGCGCCTCTGTTGCCGCCCCGGACAAGGCGGGGGTCGATGAGAAATCCAGCGGCTGGGATTCAGGATCCAGCGTCAACGCCTCAGCCCGGGAGTCAGCCGGTACGGAGCCCGATTGCTGCGAATCGGCATTCAGCCAACCGGCAGGGACAGGCGATACGGGCACGCTGGCCGCGGGTTGCGGACCACCGGCTCCGCTGAGTTCCCTGACGTTCGCCCCCTCCATGGCACCCTCCGGGGAAGTGCGAGAAGTGGGGAGTTCCAGGTAGTAGCCCTCTTTCCCTTTGCCGGTGGTGGACGCCGCTGTCACAGCGGACTTGAGGGCAGAGTTATCGCTGGCTGACTTGCTGTTCGACGTTGCATTGGCCGGTCGGGCCGACAGATTGGCAATGGGAGCGGTGGTTCTGATTTCCTTGCTCACGGTTAAAATGGCCGACTGAATGCCGGGGATGGTCAAGGGAGCGTTTTTGAGATTTCGCTCGCCAGAGTCCGCAGTGCCCGTGGACTCGCTCCCCTCGGACAAAGCACTGTTTACGGCAACTGCTTTACTTTCCACCGGAAAAGCCGACGGATTGACGGCGGTCGGAGCAGGCTCAGCGAACGATGGCTGAAGCCCCCCCAGCACCAGGCCCAAGACAGTCACCAGGTAACAAACCGACCACGGCGTAAAAGTCCGTTTTTCCTGTGTAAGCTCAACACCCAACAATGGACTCATCTCATTCATTAATCCGCTCTCCAAAATCCGCATTTCCAACCTTCCTTGCCTCACCCGTCGCCACCACCACAGATTGTTCTGACCACTCCCAGCTATTATAACAGCTTCACAGCTATTGATTGTTTTTAAATACTATACTCAGTACCACCAATGGGGCAGATCACCATTTGCCCCGTGGCCAGCACAAAGCGGACCGCTTTCCCTTTGTTTCCACCGGTATCCGCTTTCTCAATGGCAAATCCCTGCTTGGACATGGCCGCCCGAATGGCCGTGGCGTTGCGGGCCCCAATATTCAGCATATTGCCGCCCCCGCCCCCGAAGTTGAACAACTGCGCCCCGCCCACCATGCGGACCACACTGGACTGCTTGTCCCCCCCGGCCTCTGAAAAGGCGTTTAACAGGGCAGGTACGGCCAGATTGGCATACTTGGCTGGCAGCAAGTCGTTTCCGGGCCCGGCCAAAGAACTCTCCGGCAGCACCACATGGGCCACCGCGCCCACTTTATTCTGCACATCGTAAACAGCGACCACAATACCCGTCCCAATGCCGGGCAACACAAAGATCAAACTCTTCTCGCTACTGGCTTTAATTTCGCCCAGCTCGACCTGTTCTGTACGTTGCATAGACATCGTCGCCTAGTTGTCCCCTGCAATACTCATCGACTCTGCCAAATCCTTGATAATGGGATTCAAATCAACCAGTTCACCGATCAGCTTTTCCAGATAATCCCCCTGAACATTGATTCCCACCCGCATCAGGGCATCGGCGTCCAGGCAATACATCAGGCCGTCATTGCCCGCGCCCTTGCCCACCATACTGGTCAAGGCGTCCGCCAGATGCACGATGGTGATCATCTTGGCCTCAGCGGGTTGCAAAGTGGGCGGCAACTTGACCGGTTTGTGGTGATGGCGGATGACATTGACCAAAACCGGCGGCAAATTCCACTTCTCGGCCACCCGAGTGCCCACGATACTGTGGTTAAAACCAATCACCCGCTCCTCGGCATCCAGAAAATCGATCCGCTCCCGGGTGGTCAGGGCTTCGATTTCGGCGTAATTGGCTCCCACAAAATCGCCCAGCACAATTTTCCCGATATCACGCAACAGCCCGCCGGTAAAGGCCACTTCCGGGTCGGGCAGGCGCTCCCGCTGGCCAATATGTTTGGCGTACACCGCACAGGTCAGGGAGTTGAACCACAAGTCCCCTTCAGAAAGGGAGTAACCCGGCACCGGGCGATCCAGAGCCACCTTGGCGATAATGGTGTAGACCATGCTCTTCAGGGTGGAATGGCCCAGAATGGCCACTGCTTCCTTGACCGTGGAAATACGACGGGAAAACCCGTAGGCCGCCGAATTGCAGAGCCTTAAAACCTGGCTGGTAAAGCTGGGATCGAGACGAATCACATCGGAAAGTTTCTCCGCGTTGGTCGCGCTTTCCTCCATCATCCGACTCACCCGCAAGGCCACCTGGGGTAACTGCGGAAGCTGCTCTACCTTGCCGATGATTTCTTGCAAAGAGACTTTGGGCATGGGTAGCCTTTTGGATACCTCACTTGGGGATTAAACTTTTGTATCTGTTAATAAATAGTGTATCGCTGAATTTAAACTTTGTGGGGTAGAGGGCTATAAAAAATCACCCCACTGGGTGAACCACCGTCCGTTGCCATACAGTATACAAACAATCCCAAACCCGATATAATAAAAAGCCTGCCCAGTCCTGTGTTTGAGCCGGTCAAAGTTTTCTGTCGCTTGCGCGGTAAGCCTGAGAACCCTTTTATCTACTGATCTCGTAATACTTCTATAAGTTTCTTTCCAAATCCGACCGGTTCATAAATAATAGGTAGCAGCGAACTTGTGGTACGCCCCCCATCCCGACGCCACCAGCAAGTCGACGCCCACGTGTTTAGAGGTAGCTCTCAACCGAGTTAGATTTTAGTTTTTTACTTAGGGGACAGGTTTATGGAATTTATGGATCACGGACATCATCATCAACAAGGGGAACCCAGCCTGTTCTCCGCCCACACCCCCCCGCCCAGGTTGAAGGCCTCTATCAAGGTCATCGGGGTTGGCGGCGGCGGTAGCAACGCGGTCAACCGTATGATTCAAAGCGGCATGAGCGGCGTTGAATTCTGGGTGATGAACACGGACGCCCAGGTCGTGGAAATGGCCGGCACCGACAAACGCCTGCAGTTGGGCCAAAAAATCACCCGTGGACTGGGTGCAGGTGGTAACCCTGCCATCGGTATGAAAGCGGCTGAAGAAAGCCGTGACGATATTATTTCCGCGCTGGAAGGCGCTGACATGGTCTTCATTACCGCTGGTATGGGCGGTGGAACCGGAACCGGCGCCGCTGCCGTGGTGGCGGGTATTGCCCGGGAAATTGGCGCCCTGACCGTGGCCGTGGTCACCCGTCCGTTTACCTTTGAGGGACGTCGTCGTCAGCAGCAGGCCATTCAGGGATTGGAAAGCCTGCGGGAAAACGTGGACACCCTGATTGTCATCCCCAACGACAAGTTGCTGGAAGTGGTGGAGCGCCGCACCTCCATGCAGGAAGCCTTCCGCATTGCCGATGAAGTCCTGCTGCGAGGCGTGCAGGGTATTTCCGACATCATTACCGTACCCGGCTTGATCAACGTGGACTTTGCCGATGTCAAAGCCATTATGAGCCTCTCTGGTTCCGCCATTATGGGTATCGGCAAAGGCTCCGGCGAAGGTCGGGCTCTGGAAGCCGCCCGCATGGCCGTCAACTCCCCACTGCTGGAAACCTCCATCGAAGGGGCCAGCGGGGTTATCTTCAACGTCACCGGGGGGCCGGACATGACCCTGCATGAAGTCAATGAAGCCGCCGAGATTATTTATCAGGCCGTGGACAAAGATGCCAACATCATCTTCGGTTCGGTGATTGATGAGCGCATTCAGGGTGAAATCCAGATCACGGTGATCGCCACCGGCTTTGAACTGAAAGCGCACCAATTGGGCCAACAATACGGCGACAGCGCCATTAAAAACCCGCTGGAAAGCCTGAGCCGGACCATGTCTCCCGGTTTAAACGTTGGACAGCCCGCCAGTGCCTCTAAAGCAGTGGCACCCAGCGTGCCTGGCGCTCAGGCACCCGGCTCGTTAATGCCTCCTAAGCTGGAAGAAACGCCCGGCTGGAAAAGCAGTGCCCCCAAGCCCAGTAGCTCCATGACGGAAGCAGCTCGTCGCTTGCTGGATTTGCCGGATTTCCTGCGTCCTAAGAAATAGGTTAAACGTGGATACACTTTCCCCCGCATTGAAAAATCTCAGCTCCAGGGTTCAGGCCCTGGAGCTGATGCCTGACGGCGTTCGGCTGCTGGATCAAACGGCCCTGCCCAACGAAGTGCGCTATCTCACCATTCGTACCGCCGGAGACATGGCAGACGCCATTGTCACCATGCTGGTGCGAGGGGCCCCTGCCATCGGCATCGCCGGGGCTTACGGGGTGGTACTCAGCGCTCGGGAATCGATTCAGAAGAGTTTATCTTTCAGTGACTTCAAGCGTCAATTGCTGGTCGATGTGGATCGTTTGTCCAAAACCCGACCCACGGCGGTCAATTTGTTTTGGGCCTTAAACGCTATGCAGGCGGTGATTGACGAACCCGCCGACATTGCCACTGAAGTGCTGGAGCGGTTAACGGCCAAAGCGCTGCAAATTCATCAGGAGGATTGGCAAGCCTGTCAGGCCATGGGCCAATATGGGGCCGCCCTGGTGCCCAAAGGAGCGGGCATTCTCACCCACTGCAACGCGGGGGCATTGGCTACCGGGGGCTATGGCACCGCCTTGGGGGTTATTCGTTCCGCCTATGCCAACGATCCCACCATCCGGGTCTATGCCGATGAAACCCGTCCACGCCTGCAAGGGGCCCGCCTGACCACTTGGGAACTGGTGGAAGATGGCATCCCGGTCACCCTGATTTCAGACAACATGTCCGGCAGCCTGATGCGGGATGGAAAAATTCAGTTTGTGGTGGTTGGCGCCGATCGCATTACCGCCAACGGCGATACGGCCAACAAAATTGGCACCTACAATCTGGCCATTATCGCTCAGGCCCATCAGGTACCATTCTATGTGGCAGCGCCGCTTTCCACCATTGATCTCAGCCTTGCCACCGGCCAGGAAATTCCCATTGAAGAACGGGACGCCAGCGAAATTTCTACCATCAACAACGAACTGATTTGCGCCAAAGGTGTGAATTTTTACAACCCCTCCTTCGATGTCACCCCCGCATCCTACATTGCGGGCATTATCACGGAAAAAGGCATAGCCCGACCCCCTTTTCAAGACAGTTTGGCCCAACTATTCAAAGCATAACAGGCTAAGACTAAGGGTTAAGTCTGGTTTTGGCTGACAAACTATGGCGCCTGCTAAAAGTTTTATTCAAACCATCAGAAGTGTGTTGTGAGGGCAGCTTTGCCATCCCTCTTCGGAATGATCTCAAACGAGGTCATTTGTCATTCCCGCGCAGGTAGGAATCCAGCTTGCAGAACTGACATTTGCTATCAAACGCCCTCAAGGCAAGGTTTTTCTGGATTCCCGCCTGCGCGGGAATGACCGATCAAAGCAGAGTGAAAAATTAGGCAGTAGCCGTCTGAAGCTCCACGGCGTGCAAACGACCGTCCTGCATGGCTGGTTCCAGGCACTTCATGACCGCCCGATGGCGATCCATAATGCCCACCCCGTCAAAGGCCGGGGTAACCACCCGAATGATAAAGTGATCGCTCATCCCGGTCTTATCCAACAGATCCACTTTGGCGTTGGGATATTCCGCCTGAATCAGCGTAGTAATCTCTTGCGGGGTAATCATGGTCATCATCTCCTAGGCGTGGGCCGCTTCAAACTGTTCAATCCAACTTAAATGGGACAGGGCGTAGCCAATGTCATCCAGCCCCTCCATTAGGCACTGCTTGCGATAGGGGTCAATCTCAAACGGCTGATCCGGCTGTCCCGGAATAGCCACCACCTGGCGGGGCAAATCAATGGAAACCGCCAAAGCAGGGTTGGCTTCCACGGCAGCCAGCAGAGACAAGATGACGGGCTCGGGCAAGGCAATGGCCAACAACTGGTTTTTGAGGCTGTTATTGCGGAAGATATCGGCAAAGGAAACCGCCAGAATGGCCTGAAAACCATAGTCTTTCAGGGCCCAGGGCGCATGCTCCCGGGAACTGCCACAGCCAAAGTTGTGGGCCGCCACCAGAATCTGTCCGCCAAATTTGGGGTTGTTCAGCACAAAATCCGGGTTGGGTTGGCCGTTGGAAAGGTAACGCAAGTCATAGAAGAGTTTTTCGCCCAAGCCCACCTTGGTGGTGCCTTTCAAAAATCGGGCCGGAATGACCTGATCAGTGTCTACATTGTTCTGGTTCAGGGGCACACAAGTGCTTTCAATACGAGTCAGTTGCTTGCTCATGGGGTTCAATCCTGTCTCTGCGTTAATTTTGACTCAGTTGACGAACATCCGTCAGTTTGCCCGTAATGGCGGCGGCGGCGGCCATGGGGGGACTGAGCAGAAAGGTTCGTCCGCCTTTGCCCTGACGCCCCTTGAAGTTGCGGTTACTGGTGCTGGCGCAGGCCTGACCGGCTTCAATCTGATCCCCGTTCATGGCAATGCACATGCTGCAACCGGGTTCTCGCCACTCAAACCCCGCCTCCAGAAATATGCGGTGCAGTCCTTCCGCTTCGGCCTGTCGCTTGACCGGGTAAGAGCCAGGGACCACCAAAGCACGAACCCCCGCGGCCACCTTGCGCCCCTGAGCAGTTTTGGCGGCATCCCGCAGGTCCTCGATACGGGAATTGGTACAGCTGCCGATGAACACCACATCAATGGGCGTTCCGGCAATGGGTTGCCCCGCCTGCAGGGCCATGTATGCCAGGCTTTCTTCAAGTTCCAGTTTGTCTTCCTCGCTGGCACACTGGGAAAGTTCCGGTACCGACTGGGAAATCCCTAAGGCCATCCCCGGATTGGTGCCGTAAGTGACCATGGGCTCAATGTCTTCGGCCCGCAGAGTGACCACAGCGTCATAGGAAGCGCCTTCATCCGTACGCAAGGACTGCCAGCGGGATACCGCCGCATCAAACTCGGCGCCTTGCGGGGCGTAAGGCCGCCCTTTGAGGTACTCAAAAGTCACCTCATCCGGCGCCACCAGCCCAGCCCGGGCTCCCGCTTCAATGGACATATTGCACAGGGTCATACGGCCTTCCATCGAAAGGTTGCGAATGGCGCTGCCGGTGTACTCCAGCACATAGCCGGTTCCACCACCCACCCCGATTTTGGCGATAATGGCCAGAATAATATCCTTGGCCGTAATGTGCGACGCCAGCGTGCCCTCTACCCGGATTTCCATGGTTTTAGAAGGTTGTTGCAGCAAACATTGGGTGGCAAAAACTTGTTCAATCTCACTGGTGCCAATGCCAAAGGCCAAGGCTCCAAAGGCCCCGTGAGTAGAGGTATGGCTATCCCCGCAGACAATGGTCATGCCCGGAAGGGTCAAGCCCTGTTCCGGGCCAATCACGTGGATAATGCCCTGCTGATCGCTGTCCAGCCCAAAGAAGGTAATGCCCTGTTCCCGGCAGTTTTGCTCAAAGGTGGCGATTTGCCCGGCGGCTTCAGGATCGGCAATGGGTAGTTTGCGATCGGTGGTGGGAATGCTGTGATCCACGGTGCCAAAGGTTTTATCGGGCCTGCGCAGTTTCAGATTGCGATCCCGGAGGCCCTGAAACGCCTGAGGGGAGGTCACCTCATGAATCAGGTGACGATCGATGTACAACAGGGTGGGAAAGCCTTCGGCCTGATGAACCACATGGGTGTCCCAGATTTTTTGGTACAGGGTTTTGGGCGAATTGGACACAAGTAAAACTCCTGATTGAACCAGTTAGAAAACAACACGGGAGATGGGGCCTCGCTGAATGCTTTTATTTTAGCGCAAGCCCGCCGCCACTCAAGGGTTCCTTGCAAAGACGGCCCGGGGCAGGCTCGGCCCAGCCCCTGAAAAGCCTGCGCTCGGGAAAGCCAGCGCCCTAAGGCTCGACAAAACGCCAGAGAAACTTTTATGATGGGGGCTCGTCTCTACTGTTTTATGGAATGAATTGTGCGGGAAGTAACAGGACCATGAAAATGCAAAAGAAACTGGGTATCGCCCTCCTCGTCCTCACGGTTGTCGGGCTTAGCGTGAGTAAAGGCTTTTTAAGCGCCTGGGCCGCCAGTAAACCGACTCTGGTTGTGTTTACCGCCAACTGGTGCGCCAGCTGCCGGGAAGTGGTTCCCATCACCCGGGATATTGCCTCCCAAAACAATCTGTCCATCACTGAAATTGACGTCGATTCCGCCACCGCGCCCAAGCAAGCCGAGGGGTTGGGCCTCAGCATGCCGCACGATGAGCCGCCTCAGGTGTTTCTGGTGAACAAAGGGCGTGCCTCGTTAATTTATAACGGCAAAGCCTACAAATTTGGCTATCAGGACGCCGCCCGCTCTATGATTCTTCAGAATCTTCAGGGCTCTCTGTAACAATCTGGGGCTTCAGGAAGTTGATATTGCGGGCCTCGTGCATGGATAAACGAGCCTCCCGAAAGGCTTCCTTGAAGCGCTCATCGATGTCGGAGCGTTCCACCAACTTGTCCAGGGCCCGGGGGTTCAGCTTGAAAATGCGCTCGCATACACCCGCTTCGGTGGCGATTTCCCAAATCTGTTTCTCGTTGTAACTGTAGGAACGCCGGTAGTTGAACACCATCACCTCACCGGTGGAGGCTTCCACGGGGGCCCCGCCGTTCTGGAAGTACATCTTGAAAATGTCTTTCAAATCGCTCATTTCCGCCTGCAGGGACTGGCTGGCCTTTTGCATGCGGATGTAACGCTCCATCAGGTAGGGCACGTTTTTCAGTTGGGACAACTGCCAACTGAACTTCTGCTCGTACAGGGCCCGCAATCTGGGGTAGACCTTGGCCAGGCACATGGCATCATCCAGGGCCCGGTGTACCACATCTTCGTTGTAGCCAAAGCGGCGCAGCAAGGCGTTCAGGCCATGAGACTGTTCATCGGGGAAGACGGAGCGGTACATTTCAAAAGTATCAATCCGGTGATTGACGAAGCGCTTGCCGTAAGTGGCCTTCATGGCCTCGTTGATAAAGCTGTAGTCAAAAATGGCGTTGTGGGCCACAAAGGCGTGATCCCCCACAAATTCCAGAAACCGGGGCAACACCTCCTCAATGTTGGGGGCGTCCTGCACCATTTCCTCGGAAATATTGTGAATGAGGAAGCTGGAATGCCGAATGGGCTTCTGCGGATTGACCAGACTGGAAAAGGTTTCAACGATTTCCGTACCCTGCATTTTGACGGCGGCAATCTCAATCAGCTTTTCGCACTTGTGATCCAGACCGGTGGTCTCGGTATCCAGAATAATAATGGTGTCATCCGGCTTTACGGCTTCCAGCATGGCTTCGGTCAAGGTAAGATCCTTTTCAAATTTCATCTTACTGATATCGGGCTGATCTCAGGGTTAATACAGGGAAACGGTTGACGAAGCCAAGCCAAAGACCAGTGAGGTTGAAAAAGCCTGACCTGCGCCACACGCAATTCGACCTGGCGTTTGCACAAAAAACGCGCTCGCGAATTTCCACCCTCTAATAGTAATTGCAAATCCCCTACTAGAACAAGTGCCAGCACAAGTTGCAGAACAGGCCTTTCAAAACGCATCGCCTGCCCTCAGCCATCCGCAGCCCGTTGCCACACCGGATTTATACCCCCTTCAGGCAGATTCCGCCCTTGGCCCTGAGAGCGGATGGGGTATAATAAAACCACTTTCGACTCCTGTGTCACCGTCACCGGCTCCCGAGAGTTCTCCCCCCTGACAGAATATCGAGTCCAGGCATGATCGGCGCGTCTCGCAACATTATGGAAACCCGAAAATCAGTTGAATTCGGCAACGTCACCCGCATCGGCCTGATTGCCGGTGAGGGCCTGCTGCCTCGTTACGTCGCTAAAAATGCCCGCATTCAGGGCATCGAGGTGGTTCCCTTTATTGTGGGCAAGGACAATCCCAAACTCCGGGATCTCTGCAAGCACAAGGGGCACCGCATTGTGCCCGGTCTGGTCAGGCGAACCCTCGATTTAATTACCCAGGAACGCATTACCCACCTGGTATTTGCCGGAAAAGTGGACAAGTGGGTGCTGCTCAAGGATCCCCGGATTGATGACATTGCAGTGGAAGCCATCCGCCAGTACGCCCGGCTGAACGATGACGCCGTGATGCTGTGGATTATCGAACAGTTGGAACAGCGCGGCATACAGGTTCTACCCCAGGCCGATTTTTTAAGGGAACTGTTCCTGCCGGAAAAAATCCTGACCGAACGGCAACCCACCGAAGCCGATTTGAGAGACGCCCGTTACGGCTTTGAAATGGCCAAGGAAATGGGGCGTCTGGACATCGGGCAAAGCATCGTGGTCCACTCGGGCATGATTCTGGCCGTGGAGGCCATTGAAGGGACTGACGAGTGCCTGAAACGGGCCGGTAAGCTCTCCGGCAAAAAAGGCGGGGTGGTCATTAAAGTGGCCAAGCCCGATCAGGATCAACGCTTTGACATACCCACCGTGGGGCTGCGCACCCTGAAGACCATGCGCAAGGCGGGCCTGCACATGCTGGTCACCGAAGCCAACCAGACCCTCTATCTGGAGCCTGAGGAGATGGAAACCTACGCCAATCGCCACAACATGATCATCCTTTCCACGCAAGATCCACGCCATGACAGGTAATCGCCTCTTCCTGATTGCCGGGGACTATTCCGGCGATATTCACGCCGCCAAGGTGGTCCAGGCCTTGCAGGCCGAACAGCCGGATGTGGTCATCGAAGCCGTAGGAGGGCCGCACCTGAAAGCGCTGGGCGTTCCCCTTCTCAGCGATCAATCCAAAATGGGCCGGGTGGGGTTTGGAGCGGTGCTGGGGGCGCCCTATCATTTCTGGCTGGGGCAAAAAATTCTTGGGCGCTTGCAGGACTTTCAACCGGACGCCGTTCTGCTGATTGATTACGGGGGCTTCAACCTGTACATGGCCGCCAGGCTCAAAAAACGGGGATACCGGGTGTTTTACTTCATCCCCCCGCAAGTGTGGGCCACCCGCCCGGGACGCATCAAAAAAATCAAGGCGTCTGTCGACCACGTGTTCTGCATTTTTCCCTTTGAGAAAGACCTGTACGAGTCGCACGACATTCCGGTCACCTATGTGGGTCACCCGTTAATAGGCGAACTGCCCCCTCCGCCGGACAGAACCGCTTTTTGCCAGACTCAGGGACTGAGGCCGGAAGACCCCATTGTGGCCCTCATGCCCGGCTCTCGCAAACTGGAAATCGACTACCTGCTGCCCGCCATCATCGGCAGTCTGCCTCGTCTGCGGCGGGAACAGCCCAAGGCGCAATTTGTAATGGCTCAGGCGGGTTCCCTGAGTGACGACTTTTTTATCCCCCGCCTGGAAGCCGCCTGGCGCAAAGCGGGCGGCCAGGGCCTTCCCCCGGTCACCCTGCTGAAAAACCAGAATCACGCCCTGCTGGGGGTAGCCGACCTGATGATTGCCGCCTCCGGCACGGTCACCCTGGAAGGGGCTTTATACAACACCCCCATGATTTTGATGTACAAGCTGCACCCCCTGATTTATCAAATCGCCATCCGGTTAATGCAGTTGCCCTGTATGGGATTGCCCAATATCCTCACCGATATGGAACGCCCCATGGTGCCGGAGCTTTGGCAGGATCAGGCCAATCCAGACCGCATCAGTCAGGCCGCCTTACCCTTGTTTGATCCGCAGTCGGAGCAAGTGCAGCGGCAACTGGCAGGCTTTGCCCACATCCGCCAATCCCTGAGTACCGGCGGTACGCCCCGGAACGTGGCCCAAGGCATTCTGAAATTGCTGCAACAGCAGCCCCATCCGCAGGCAAAGGAGAACCCCTTACTGTCCGCGACCTGAATTTGCGCCTGCAATGCCAGAACCAGCCTGCTGTGAAGGACCGGACGTACTGGTGGTACCATCGCCCAACTGGTCAGCCACCCCTTCTTCGTATTGCTCCTGAGCCGCTTGGGGGGCCTCGATAACAACCCCGTCACTGGCGTTTTGGGAAACATCGCTGAAATTGGCTACCTGTCCGGTCAGTTGGCTCACCAGATCCTTCACTCCGGCGTCTTTGAGGGCCCCACTGGCCAAAGCCTCCTGATACAATTCTTTCAGGATATTCAACTCGGCCCCGTTGGCGTTCGCATCCGGAACCAATGGGTTTCCATCCCCGCTGGTGTTCTCCTTCCAGCCAATCATTTCCGCCAACTCAGCCACCGTGTAACTTTCACCTTCCAGTTGCACCTGCATGGCCAGTAGCGCCTTATTATCAAGACCGACTTGAGCCATAGCGGTCTCTATGGCCTTTTGGATGCCTGCCAACTTCAGCGCCTGCTGGGCCAAAGCATCCAGATTGGCCGCTTCTTCCTGGGTCATTTTACCTTCCCCCACGGCCTTTTCCGATAGTTTTCTCAAATTCTTGTAGGCCTCGGCGGTGTTGCCGCTGGTGCCAACCGTTTGCGTAGTGGGCGCCCCGAATTCCAATCCGGTGTCAATGGTTCGCCCATCCGTGCTTTTCACATCCATAAGTTGGTCAAGCCCTTGGACCATGCCTGATAAGCTGGAAACCACTCCCCGGACGCCCATGTCGGCTTTGATAACCAAAAAAATATCTTTTAAATACCCACCCAGTAAGAACCACAGACCAACCGTGGCCACCAGAACGGAAGCACCCACCAGCGTGTACTCCATGGATGTGTTCCCCCGCCGGGCCGTCGCCCGGTGAACGGTCACGGGTTGAGCCGAGCCATGCGGTTTCCTGGGATCGGGCGCTATCATCAAGGCGTTCACTCGTTTCTTACCGACTCTGAATGGTATCGGCCCCTTTAAACATTCTCTTGAGTGCTTCGTTACAAATTTTATACAATCAGCCTGCAAAAAAGACTCAGACAAAACAGGAGAGCAGGCAACTAAAGTGTGTTAACAACCTGTCCTGAATCTGTTTTTATTCCGCTCAAACTCTGGCAATCTCAAATTGTCAGGCCTTCCCAGCCAGCGCCCCCAGACTCAATCATCATGGTCACACACAGCATCAGCGGCCCATCATAAAAATCTCGAATGCTTGCTGCCCCACTTGAGCGATAAAGTCAGACACCTCAGGATCGTTCAGAATGCCGCTTTCCTGGACGGCCGCATCCAGTTCTTTGTTAATATTGGCGTTTTTATCCGAGACGGCCTGACTTTTAAGGGTATTGGTATATTTTTTAGCCAGATCCGCGTACAGTTTACCTGTATCCGGTTTATAAGGCTTGTAGGTGTTTAACAATAAGCTTGCGTAAGCCGCTTCCGCACTCTCATAAGAACCATTCGAGTCTTTATAAGCCTCCCCATAAACCTGCTCTAACTTATATTGGTCAATCCCCCCACCAGGGCCGCTGTAAAAATTCAATTCATAAAGTTCCCCATAAGACTTCATATAAGCATCAAATGCCTCCTTAGCAGCAAAAGCGCATTCTGCGGAATAAAGCATCTGCTTGACCAGTTGACGCAACAAATCAGCCTGTGCTTCCGTCATGGTGCCTTTTTTCAGAGAGCGATCGATTAATTCCTGCAAGGCTTTGTAAATTTCCGCATGGGCCTCGTTGCCGTTTCCCCCCGCAGTCATCACGGTTGGCGTCGGTTCAACGGGCTCAGGGACGAGAACATCCAGGGCTGCTGGGGGCAGCACACTGGGCGGTTCTTGCTGCCCCAAAGGTGAAGCGTTGGCCATGGAGACCTGCGCCAACATGTCCGACTTGACCATCACCAATGCCTGTTTCAACCCGTTGCCCAGCAAAAACCACAACCCAATGGTAGCCACCAGCACCACCGCCCCAATCAGCCCCATTTCAGTGGCCGTAGAGCCCAAACCGGCAGCCCGTTTACTGAAACCCACCCTGTGAATCCGGGCATTACCCACCCACCGGGTTGTGAAACAATCCTTTAGCATTCAGGCTGCGCTCTTGCCTTGCATTATGCAAAAGTTATCGGAAGCGGCACCCTAAAACTGAAGCAAATGTTAAAAAAATTAATAAGCCGCTTCACAATGCCTTCAAACCGGCGCTCAGGCTGAGTGAGACAGAACGCCTGTCAAAAGTAGCACTCTGTCGCCACCCGTTTTTTTCACTTGCAAATACGGCAGCCTTCAATTCTCTGGACCAAGCCAGCCAGCGCTACCGAAATCACGCATCACTACACAGGGCAGTCTCATCCCTCTGTAGTATCAGCACCCCAAAGATCGATTTTCTCGTAAGATTCAAACCAGAGTGTATCAATAAAATAAACCACCTCGGGATCATCTAAAAGTCCGTTTTCCACAGCCGCTGCCTCCAATCCACTAAAAATTATCAAGGTTTCATGTGTACGCTGCAGGGCTTCTTGAAGAGTTGTATATTTTTTAGAAAGAGATTCAGGCGATTCATCAAAAACAGCAGAATAATCGTCCAATACGTTCCGATATGCCGCTTCAGCTTCCTCATAAGACCCTGTTTTTTGGTAAACTTCCTCATAAGCAGATTCGGCTTCGTAAATGGCCGTAAACCCCTCTGTTTCAATAGACCCTTCAAAATAAAAAGGAAAAAAATAAACAGAGTATGCTTTATCCCAGGCACTTAGTGATTCGAAGTAATGCTGAGCTGCCTTAATATACTTGCTCAGCAAATCCGCCTGCGCTTCCGTCATGGTGCCTTTTTTCAGAGAGCGATCGATTAATTCCTGCAAGGCTTTGTAAATTTCCGCATGGGCCTCGTTGCCGTTACTCCCCGCAGTGACCACGGGGGCCGTGGGCTGTACAGGATTTAGAATACCCTCGCTCTGTCCCGGCTGACCGCCTTTCCATTGCGCTACAAACGCATCGGGGGATAGCCCATTGGCAGTGGCCACCTGAGTCACCATATCCTTCCGTACAAAACTAAAGGCATACTGCAAGGCCTCCCCCAGGAAAAACAGGAACGTAAGACTGGCCACCAGCACCACCGCTCCAATCAGCCCCATTTCAGTGGCCGTAGAGCCCAAACCGGCACCTCGTTTCCTAAAAACCGCCCTGTGAATCCAGGCATTACCCACCCACCGGGTTGTGAAACAATCCTTTAGCATTCAGGCTGCGCTCTTGCCTTGCCTCATGCAAAAGTTATCGGAAGGAACAGGCCAGACTGAAGTAACCATTACGTAAAATTAACATCCTATTATCACTCATTCAGCCATCAATGCCGGGAAAATCCGGAGACAGATGGCAAAGCCCGGTAGGCCGTCAGAACGCATTCAGAAAATCAGCAACCCTGTAGCGCCAATTCACCTGAAACTACCAAAGAGATCTCCAAAATGTCATCATGAATTCGTCTACTTTCGGCTCATCCAGGATCCCACTTTCCTCGAGCTGTTCGAACATAGCATTGCAAACAGCCCACTCCGATTGTTCATCGTCATATGTAGCAGCATAAAAACCAGAATACTCAGTATCCCATTCCAAACCGGCTTTCGCCGCCAATTCAGGAACCAGATAATTTTTCCCCTCAAACTGAACTTCCATTCTGGAAATTACCTCAAAATCCTTTTGAGCCTTGGTCGCTGTATCATCGAGGAGTTTTTCTATATTCATCACTCGGGTTACTTGTTTGACATAGGCCTTGAACAAATCCGCCTGGGCTTCCGTCATGGTGCCTTCTTGCAAAGAGCGCTCAATCAAGGCCTGCAAGGCCTTATCAGTCTTAGCATAGGTCTCGTTCCCGTTACTCCCGGCTGTAATAACGGTTGGCGTCGGTTCAACGGGCTCAGGGACGGGAGCATCCAGGGCTGCTGGGGGCAGCACACTGGGCGGTTCTTGCTGCCCCACAGGTGTAGCGTTGGTCTTGGAGACCTGCGCCAACATGTCCGACTTGACCATCACCAATGCCTGTTTCAACCCGTTGCCCAGCAAAAACCACAACCCAATGGTGGCCACCAGCACCACCGCCCCAATCAGCCCCATTTCAGTGGCCGTAGAGCCCAAACCGGCACCTCGTTTCCTAAAAACCGCCCTGTGAATCCGGGCATTACCCACCCACCGGGTTGTGAAACAATCCTTTAGCATTCAGGCTGCGCTCTTGCCTTGCCTCATGCAAAAGTTATCGGAAGGGACAGGCCAGACTGAAGTAACCATTACGTAAAATTAACATCCTATTATCACTCATTCAGCCATCAATGCCGGGAAAATCCGGAGACAGATGGCAAAGCCCGGTAGACCGTCAGAACGCGTTCAGAAAATCAGCAACCCTGTGGCGCCAATTCACCTGAAACTACCGAAAAGATTGATAAAATTCCGTCAGGAATTCGCCTACTTCCGGATCATCCAAAAGTCCACTTTCATCGAGTTGATCCCATAAAGCATCGTAAACACCCCCCTCCGATTGTTCATAGTCATCTGTCACCATAAAAAATATAGAAAACTCCGTATCCCATTCCAGACCTGCTTTCGCCGCCAATTCAGGGACCAGATAATTTTTCCCCTCAAACTGAACTTCCATTCTGGAAATTACCTCAAAATCCTCTTGAGCCTCGATCACTGCATCATGAATGAGTTTTTCCATGATCATCATTCGGGTATGTTGCTTGACAAAGGCCTTGAGCAAGTCCGCCTGCGCTTCCGTCATGGTACCATTTTTCAGAGCGCGCTCAATCAAGGCCTGCAAGGCCTTATCAGTCTTAGCATAGGTCTCGTTCCCGTTACTCCCGGCTGTAATAACGGTTGGCGTCGGTTCAACGGGCTCAGGGACGGAGGCATCCAGGGCTGGTGGGGGCAATACACTGGGCGGTTCTTGCTGCCCCAAAGGTGTAGCGTTGGTCTTGGAGACCTGCGCCAACATGTCCGACTTGACCATCACCAATGCCTGTTTCAGCCCGCTGCCCAGCAAAAACCACAACCCAATGGTAGCCACCAGCACCACCGCCCCAATCAGCCCCATTTCAGTGGCTGTGGAGCCCGGTACTCGTTTCCTGAAATCCGTCTTTTGTATCACACTGTACCCACCCATTCATTGATTGCTGGTGACTTGGAAACAATCCGCCAGTATTCCATTCAGTAATGCCTAACCTGTCAGTCATGCGTGACCTGCATTTATTGCGACTTTACGGTCATAACAAAGTCAAAAATCTCTGGATCGTCCAAAACCCCCTTGGTCTCTGCTTCACTAAATAATTTTTCTGCGATCGTCCCCTCAGACTTTTCATATAAAGCATCGGAATCATAAAAGCCATATGGCCCCTCCAATTCCGGATATTCCGATGGGGTGAGGGTTTTACCCAGTCGTTTCATCAAATCCGTGAGCATAAAGGTTTCCCCTCTGAACTCAACTTGCTTTGTGGAAAGTACATCGAAATCACAGACCACATAGTCACATTCAACATAGGAATCAACGAAAACATTATGCAAATCGTTAAAAAGTAGAATCTGAGCGATGAGCTGACGCAGTAAATCCGCTTGCGCTTCCTTCATGGTTCCCTTCTGCAGGGCACGATTAATCAAGGCCTCCAGGGCTTTATAAGTCTCCGGGTGCCATTCGTTCCCGTTACTCCCGACAGTGACCACGGTTGGGGTCGGTTCAACGGGCTCAGGGAGGGGATCATCCAGAACGGGTGGAGGCAGCGGCGGGGGTGGCTCGTACACCGCCGCGGTCGTGCCATTGGCGTTTGAGACTTGCGCCAACATATCCGACTTGACCATGCCCATTGCCTGTTTCAATCCGTTGCCCAGCAAAAACCACAACCCAATGGTGGTCACCAGCACCACCGAGGCAATTAGACCCATTTCAGTGGTGGTAGAGCCCGGAATTCGTCTCCTGAAAACTGTCTGGTCTGTCAAACTATACCCACCCATCAATTTATAAAAATCCGTCCGCATTCAGCCAGCGCAACTGGAGAACTCAACAAAACCCCTATCGGAAGCGGGACCGTAAAACTGAAGCGACTGTTAAAAAAAATTAATAAGCCGCTTCACCACACCTTTAAACCGGCGCTCAGACTGAGTGAGACAGAACGCCTGCTTCAATGTGGCAAATAGCCAACGCAACCGGAATCACGCATCAACAACCGGGGGCAGTATCATCCCACTGTATTATTATCTTTGTAGGCCTCTAGCGAAACTTTATTAAGTAAATCATTCACGTCTGGTTTGTTCAGAAGTCCCATTTCATCAGCGGCCCACAGCAGCTCTGTCAATATGATATCTGGATGATCATAAATAGCCATCTCGCTCTTTATGTACTCTGTATAATTACTAGCGGTCGTTGCATACAGTTCGTCCAAACCAGCATCAGAAGGATCATTACCCATAGACAGCACACTTCGATAAGCCGCTTCCGCACTCTCAAAAGAGCCATCTGAGCGCTCATAAGCCTCCCAATAAGCCTCTTCTGCATCCCACCTCTTCATATAATCCTCCCCATAAACCTCCATGCAGGCTTCTCCATAAGCATCATAAGCCTTGTCATTCGCAAATTCCAGTCCATAGCTAATTATTAACTCTTTAACCAGCTTGCTCAGCAAATCCGCCTGCGCTTCCGTCATGGTGCCTTTTTGCAGGGAGCGATCAATTAATTCTTGCAAGGCCTTGTAAATCTCCGCGTGGGCCTCGTTGCCGTTACTCCCCGCAGTGACCACGGGGGCCGTGGGCTGCACAGGATTCAGAATACCCTCGCTTTGTCCCGGCTGACCGCCTTTCCATTGCGCCACAAACGCCTCGGGGGACAACCCATTGGCAGTGGCCACCTGAGTCACCATATCCTTCCGTACAAAACTAAAGGCGTACTGCAAGGCCTCCCCCAGGAAAAACAGGAACGCAAGGCTGGCCACCAGCACCACCGCGCCAATCAGCCCCATTTCGGTGGCCGTGGAGCCCAAACCGGCAGCCCGTTTACTGAAACCCATCCTGTGAATACGGGCGTTATCCACCCACCGGGTTATGAAACAATCCTTCAGCATCCAGCAGCGCTCTTGCCTTGCTCTGTGCAGAAAGTATCGGAAGCGGTAGTTCAAACTGAAGGCTTTGTTACAAACCTTAATACGCCTTCATCAAAAGGCCGTGGGCCATTCTCCCGCCAGATGCCAGAAGGCGATCTACTTCAAAATGGCGGATATCAGGCGGCTTAAGCGACGGAATGCTAAAAATTGCAAATGGTTCAGGCCGTGGTTTTTGGGTTCAAAATTATCCGGGAAATGGGTGGACACATCAAAAACCGCATTCTGAAAATTGGCACTTTCCAGGGCCCGACACTGGGCTAAATCACTTTCGGCCAGCTGGGTGGCAGCCAGGTTGGTATCCTGCACCAGGGCCCGGCTCAGGTCAACCCCATTCAACCGACAGTTGCTCAAGTCCGCGCGGCTTAAATCCGCGCTGCTCATATTGGCATCGCACAGGCGGGCGTGTTGCAACCGGGCATCCGACAGGCGGGAGAAACCCAGATTGGCATAGCGCAAGTCCGAGTGACGCAAGCGGGCCGACTCCAGATTGGCCATAAACAGGTTGGCCTCACGCAAATCAGCGTTTTGAAGGCGAGTTTCCCGAAAGTCGGCCTGATAGCAATCGGCGTTGCGCAAATCGGCCTTCCGCAAGTTGGCGGATTGAAAGAGCGCTTCCTTGGCAACGGCCCCGTTCAGGCGGGCCCGGTACAGGTTGGCTTCCGATAAACGCGCACCCCGCAGGTTCGCGTAACTTAAATTGGCCTCAATAAGAGTGGCTTTGTCCAGATTGGCTTCGCTCAGGTTAGCGAACCGCAGATCGGCGCTGCTCAGCTCGGCCTCCGATAAGTTCACATGCTCCAGATTGGCGCAAAGCAGGGAGGCGCCTTGCAGGCAGGCACCCGCCAGAGACAGGGGGCCTTCCGTGGAATGTAAGCGCACCATGGCCAGGTTGATGTTGGGCAATTGCTTCCCTTGCAGGGAATGGGCATGGGTAAATTCCAGACGCAATGGATTCCACTGGGTAATGGGCATTCCGTGCTTCTTTAAAAGGGCCATCAGCTGACGCTTGCTGTCGTTGAATGCCTCCACGGACTCGCTGCTCAGGGCAGCCATCATATCGACCAGGAGGCGATCGGCGACCTGAAATGCCTGTAGGGGCAGGGGGGCCATGTTATCGCAAAACAGGGTACCCTGACTGAAGGCTGGATGTTCAACAGTCTCTTTGAGAGACGGGGTAACGCCAAGGGAAGAAACCGGGGGAATCTCAGTGTGCGTTGTGCTCATTCAAAATGACCTACAAAAGGGGATTCAGTACTGCACGATATCATACTAAAGCTGTTTGAACAAAAGTGGAAAATCACAGGTTCTTGCCCAATTAGTTACACATGTTAACCAAAGCCCCAAAGGCGTTCCCAAAGCGTTCAGCCCGCAAGCAGCGTGAATCCCCTCAGGCCTGAAGCTCACGTGTTCAAGGAGCGAAAGTCCTCACAACATCAGCCCGGGGAACGCAGATCCCGAATCAGCCGCAGGTAATCCGCCACTTCCCGAGTGATCAGGAAATGCTCGGCCACGCGATGATGAGCATTCTCTCCCAGTTCCCGCCGTTTGTCCGGGTCATTCAGTAACCCACGGATGGCCTGCTTCACCTCATCCAGGGTCTGCACCAGAAATCCGCTTTCCTGATCCACAATCTGATCCTGAATGCCGCCCACCCGGCCCCCAATAACCGGCTGGAACTTCCACATGGCTTCCGAGACGGTCAAACCGAACCCCTCCTTGCTGGAATACTGAAGCACCACACTGGCGGCCCGTTGAAAGGCGTTAATCTCCAGATTCCCAACCCCGTGGTAGTTGTTCAGAATGTGAATATCAGGGTCTTCCCCGGCCTTACGCAGAGAACGCTCCCAGAATAGCATGCCCTCCGGGTCATCGGTGGCCATCGATCCGGCCAAAAGGAGCTGTAAATCCGGGAATTCAGCCTTGAGATCCTTGTAAACCTGAATGACCTCCAACGGCTGCTTCCAGGGGTCAAACCGGGACACCTGCACCATCAGGGGACGACGGGGATCAATGCCGTATTTCACCAGCATCCCGTCGATGACATCCTGCTCCAGACCACTGTTTTTAGGACTGATGGGGTCAATAGAGGGTGGCATAATCCGAACCTCCCGGAAGTCTGTGCGGTCATGCACAAAGGACTCCCGGGTCCACACGGCCACGTCGTGCTGCTTGGCGAACTTGCCGATAAAATCCCACACCTCCGGGTTGGGAGCCGTGGTGTCGATGTGGCAGCGCCACACCCACTGGTTGGTGCGGTTGGCGTACAGTTCAATCAGCCCGGCGGGTTGGGGATCGTGGATAATCACCACATCGTACTCGTTCAATTTTCCCCGGCTGTAGTTGGAGAGCAGGGTGCGGTAATACTGCTCTTTTTCGGCCTGATGGAGCCGCCCGGTATCCCCTTGCAGGGTATTGTGACATTTCTTGGTCATATCGTAAAAGGCCGGATTTTCCACGTTGAGAATAAACCAGTCGGTATGAAAACCCACATCCTCCCCCAACTGGTTCATCAGCGGAATCTGGCGATGCAACAGCTCCGCCACCCCACCTCCATAAGCCGTGGCGTTGACATGGGCCACCCGCACGTTGCCCAGCCCCTTCACCAGCGTCCGCAGGGAGTCAATAATCAAACTGCCCAACTCCCGCTCGTAGAGATCAACCATATTCTGGTTATCGGGGTTGGTCTGTACCAAAATCAGCCCGGTATCCTCAATCCGCTCCCGATCCGGCAGTGCGTAAAAACCGGAGGACTCCGTCAGGTTGGGCGCGTTTGCCATTTCCATACTCACCGTGTCAGGCCCTCCATCGTAATAAAAGCCAATCCTGTCAACCAGGCGCGTTCGTGAACGTCGGCCAGCGTCGAAACCGGGCGACTCAGGCTCAGTCCAGATCGCAGACTGTTGGCATCATACACACTTCTCATCATTATCCGCATCCGATTGCTGGCTTAATCCGGTTGGTGAAATTTACCCGTAATCCGGCTTAACCAACCATTGACCCCGGCTTGCCGCAAGTTTATAACTATAAAGTCATTTATTGAGCGCGCTTGCGGACAAGGAGTCCCTATGAAAATCGCCAAGGACGTTACCGAGCTGATTGGAAAAACCCCGCTGGTTCAACTGAACCGGGTGACCAAGGGATGTCTGGGCCGGGTGGTCTGCAAGCTGGAAAGCATGGAACCTTGCAGTAGTGTGAAAGATCGCATTGGCAAAAGCATGATTGAAGGGGCCGAGCAGCGCGGGGACATTACACCCGGCCAAACCGTCCTCATTGAACCCACCAGCGGCAATACCGGTATTGCTTTGGCCTTTGTGGCCGCCGTAAAAGGCTACAAACTGATTTTAACCATGCCGGACACCATGAGTCTGGAACGGCGGGTACTGCTGAAAGCCTTTGGGGCGGAAGTGGTGCTAACCCCGGGCGCCCAAGGGATGAAGGGGGCCATCGCCAAGGCCAACGAGCTGTTGGAAAAAACGCCCCACGCCGTCATGTTGCAGCAATTCGATAACCCGGACAACCCACAGGTGCATTTCGAAAGCACCGGCCCGGAACTGTGGGACGACACCGATGGACAGATTGATATTCTGGTGGCTGGTGTGGGCACCGGGGGCACCATCACCGGGTGCGGCAGCTACCTCAAGCAACACAAACCGACCCTTAAAATGGTGGCCGTGGAGCCCACCGAAAGCCCGGTCCTCTCGGGTGGACAGCCCGGCCCGCACAAAATCCAGGGCATCGGGGCCGGTTTTGTGCCCTCCATTCTGCAAACCGATTTGCTGGATGAAATTTTTCAGGTCAGCAGCGAACAATCCATGGAAATGGCCCGCCGCCTGGCCCAGGAAGAAGGACTGCTCACCGGCATCTCGGCGGGGGCCGCTGTGTTTGCCGCCGTGGAAATCGCCAAGCGTCCGGAAAACGAGGGCAAGTTAATCGTGGTGGTCATTCCCAGCTTTGGGGAGCGCTATCTCTCTTCGGCCCTGTTTGATGAGTACCGCCAGCAAGCCCTGACCATGGAGGCCGCGCCCGTTTAAAAGCGCCCCACAAGGCCTCTCCCTCACCTTGCGAGAATTCCGGATTTATTGGAAGATAAGGTCAGGCCTAGGCCCCTTCTCTCACCGCACAGTAAAGGAATTTTCCATGGCAACAGCATTGGTTGAAGATTATATTACCCGTCCTTCCAACCCCCTGAGCCGCTTTTACCGAAAGATCGTGGAAGGGGAACGCATCAGCCGCGAAGAGGCGGTTGAGATTTATCAGTCCTATGACCTGCTTTCCATCGGCATTCTGGCGGACACGGCCCGCATCGTGCGCACCCCGGAAGCCGTGCGGAATCACGTGTACTGGGTTCACAACTTTCACATCAACCCCACCAACATTTGCGAGGCCAACTGCCGCTTCTGTTCCTTTAAAAAAGGCCCCAAGTCCCCCTTCGCTTATGTCATGAGCGTGGATGACGTGGTGGAAATGGTCAACAAGTACCCCATGAAGGACGAGTTAAGCGAGTTCCACGTGGTCTCCGGCCTTTACGATCAGCAGGGACTGGCCTACTACCGGGATTTGTTTGTGGCCCTCAAGAAAAACTTCCCACACGTCCACATCAAGGGCCTGACCGCCGTGGAACTGGATTACATCGCCAAGCTGGAAGGCATTCCGGTGGAAGAAGTGCTAACCATCCTCAAAGAGGCCGGTCTGGGCTCCTTGCCCGGCGGCGGGGCGGAAGTCTTTGCCGAGCGGGTGCGCCAACTGGTCTGTGTGGATAAAATTCCGGCTGCCGAGTGGCTGCGCATCCACGGATTGGCCCATCAAATGGGCATGCAAAGCAACGCCACCTTGCTGGCCGGTCTGGGCGAAACGCCCGAGGAGCGCATCGATCACATTCTGGCCATTCGGGAGCAGCAGGACAAAACCGGCGGCTTTATGACCTTCATCCCCCTGAACTGCTACTACGACAACAATGCCGTGGATGCCTCCAACGCCCTGACCGGTGTGGAAAACCTGAAGAACTTCGCCATCAGCCGCATTTTGCTGGACAACGTGCCCCACATCAAATCCTTCTGGATTCACATCGGGGAAAAACTCTCTCAGGTCAGTCTGAGCTTTGGGGTGGATGACATTGACGGCACCGTGGTGCAGGAGAAAATCGCCCACGCCGCCGGAACGGACACCTCCCAGGCCCTGACCAAGGCCGAGTTGATCAACATGATTCACAAAGCGGGCAAAATCCCGGTGGAACGAGACACCGTATACAACATCATTCGTGTCTATGACTCTGTCAACGCATAGCCAACACCCATCCATCCGAATCGGGGCGATTGCTTTCGTCAACACCATCCCTGTGTATCACGCCTATCAGCCCGCCCCGGAAGTCCAACTGATGTACGACGTGCCTGCACGGCTGAATCAGCGCATTCTGGCTGGGGAGCTGGATGTGTCTCCGGTGTCCAGCGCTTGCTACCTGCGCCACCCGGAAGAGCTGGTTCTACTGGCGGATCTCTCCGTTAGTTCCCCCGGAGCCGTGGAAAGCGTGCTGTTTTTATCCAAAGTGCCGCTGGGCCCGGAATTACTGGACGTTCCGGCCCTTTGGGTGCCCAACGACTCGGAAACTTCGGTGGCCTTGCTGGCCCATTTGTTGAAACAGGCCACCGGGCAGGATTTACGCCCCAAGTTTAAAATTTATGAGGCCAGCGATTATCAAACCATCCTGCAAGCAGGCGGAAACGCTCTCATCATTGGGGACAATGCCCTGATGATGAAGGAGCAACTGGCCCAGAGTGAATCGCCCCTGCACTGCCACGATTTGTCCTCCATGTGGCAGGCGCAAACCGGGCTGCCCTTTGTCTTTGCCGTGTGGGTGGCCCGTCGTGCCTGGGCCGAACAGAACGCAGAACGCCTCGCCGGGATCAACCAGGCCTTGCGCAGCGCCCGAGAGCAGTTTTTCATGGTCGAGGACTTGTTTGAAAGCGGAATCGCCTTGGCCCAAAGCCGCAGCCAGCTCCCCCGAGCTGCCTTGGAACGCTATTACCGGCACTGCCTCACCTATGGGCTCAATGATTCACATGAAGAGAGCCTGCAGGCGTTCTCCCGCATTTTGCAGCAGCTGGACGCACAGGAGGTCAGGCCCATTGAGCGCTGAGCGTGACAAGATGACCGGGCGTTTGCGCAAGTACCACTCCAACTTCTACTACGTGGAAGCGGACGGGGTGCAGTATGAGTGTGCCTTGCGCGGCTTGATCAAGAAAGAGGGCACCGAGCCGCTGGTGGGCGACTTTGTGGAACTGGACAGCGTACAGCCCCAAAGCAAAACGGCCCGCATTCACCGGGTACTGCCCCGCAAAAACACCATTAGCCGTCCCAAGCTGGCCAACGTGGATCAGGTTTTTGTGGTCTACTCCCTGAAAGAGCCCGAGTTTGACCCCAACCAGATGGATCGCTACCTTACCCACATTGAACTGGCGGGCCTAAAGGCCATTTTATGCATCAGCAAAACGGATTTAGCGGCCACGCAAGCAGATCTGTCCCGAATCCAAACCCTTTACGGCGAGCAACTGGGCTACACCGTGGTGTTTTCGTCGGTGCGACAGCCAGAAACCCTGCAGGTCCTTTCTAAATTGGCAGAGGGTAAAATCAGCGTGCTGGCGGGGCCCAGCGGTAGCGGAAAATCGTCACTGCTCAACGCCTTAAACCCGGCGCTGCAATTGCGGGTGGGAGAAGTCTCCGAGAAAATCGCCCGGGGGCAGCACACCACCCGCCACGTGGAGTTATTAACCCTGTTTGCGGATCAGCCGGACACATTAATCGCTGACACGCCGGGCTTTAGCAATTTAAAGCTCAATTACGTACTACCGGATCGCTTGCGGGACGCTTTTCGGGAATTCGCGCCCTATCAAAGCGCCTGTGCCTTCTCCGACTGCTTGCATGTGGATGAGGAAGGCTGCGCCGTGCTGGCCCACCGGGCGGACATCGCCGAGAGTCGGTATCAGAGCTACCTGAACATGCTGGCCGAAGCCCGCCAGCACAAGGAAGCGGTGAATAGCACCAGCCAAAAAGCCGAGTTCGGCTACAAACAACTGGATCGCAAGGGCAAAGACGCCCTGCGTATTCTGCGCCTGAAGGAAAAAAACCGGGACGCTTCCCGTCGGGTGGTGCGTCAGCAGGTCAGCCAACTGGAAGGCGACCTGTCCGAGGATTTAAGATTCCCCGATGTGGACGCCGAATAGAATGAGCATTCACAGAATCCCGTCTCCCCCGGTATAATGTTGAGCCTATGAACACACAAACGTCTCAGCCCATGACGCCCCCAGCCAACCAAAGCTACGAAAGCCTGTTCAGCGACAGCATAGAACGAATCAATCAGGCGCTTGAACGGGCCCTGGATAAGCGGGCTTACGACCGTTCCTCACAGGCCAACGGTTTGTGGGACGCCATGCGCTACGGCACCTTGGACGGAGGGAAACGCATCCGCTCTGTGCTGGCTTTGGAAGCCTGCAAGGCCTGTGGCGGAGATGTCGAAAGTATTCTGCCCACGGCATGCGCCATTGAGATGGTTCACGCCCAAAGCCTGATCCATGATGATTTGCCCTGCATGGACAATGATGATATGCGCCGGGGGAAACCCAGTGTGCATAAAGCCTTTGGGGAATCCACCGCCGTGCTGGCCGGGGATGCCCTGATTGCCCTTGCCTTTGGCCTGATTGCCAAGGAAACGCGGCTGAATGAAAAAGCCACACCCCGGCAACTCCTGTCTGTCATCGGCGATTTTTCCGACGTAACCAGCGTTCAGGGACTGGTCAACGGGCAATTCGTGGATATTCTGTACGAGGGCCAACCCTTCACCCCCGAAATTCTGGAGTACATTCACACCTTCAAGACCGGGGCCCTGTTCCGCTTCAGTCTGCGGGCCGGAGCCAGACTGGCCGGGGCCGACGACACCGTGGTAGCGCGCTTTACCCAATTGGGTGAAAAACTGGGTCTGGCCTTCCAGATTGTGGACGATCTGCTGGACATTGCTTCCAGTTCCGAAACCCTGGGCAAGACGGCGGGAAAGGATCAGCTGCAACAAAAAGCCACGTACCCGGCCTTTTTCGGGATAGAGGCCTCTCGTCAGCAGGCAGCCCAACTCACTCAGGACGCCCTGACCTTGCTGGAGGAGACAGCAGGCATGCCGCCGGGGTATGATAGTACCAATCTTAAAACGCTGGTGGCATTCATTGCCGACCGGCTGCACTAATTGGCTAATTTAAAATCTCAAGTAAAATCTCCAGCTATAGTCTCCAGCTTAACTATCCAGGATTCAGAACACCACGCCGTTGGTCACAAAGAGGTTCCACAAAAGTAATTTGATGATGCAGTGTCGTATTGGAAGTCAGTCATGAGCATGGGCGGTACCAGTCTGGAAGTGATTTTGGTGGGCCTCACCGCAGCCATTAGCGCCCAACTGCTCAAATGCCTGATCAACTTTGTGTGTCGCAAACCGGTGGATTTTCGCTTGCTGGTTCACACCGGCGGCATGCCCAGCTCCCACAGCGCCCTGGTGGCCAGCGTGGCCACCAGCGTGGGCCTGATTGACGGGTATCGTTCGACCACTTTCGCGGTGGCCTTTACCCTGGCCGCCATTGTGATGTACGATGCCGCCGGATTGCGCCGGGCCGCCGGAAAAATGGCCGGTATCCTCAACCGCATTACCGAAGATCTATATGTACATCGCCCCGATCAGGTGCCGGATCGGCTGCGGGAATTGCTGGGTCACACCCCGGTGGAAGTCATCGCCGGGGCCCTGTATGGGGTTTTGGTGGCCTATGTTTACCGCATGCAGCTGGGCGGGCCATGAGCGTTCGGGCCATGAAGCCAGTACTGTTCATTCTGAGTGGGGCCTTTCTTTTTCTGGTACTGGGCTGGACCTGGTCGGAATGGCCGCGGCCCAACGGTCAACTGGTTCCCCACTGGAGCAATAGCTATAAACGCTTTGGGCGGGCCCACGCCATCTGGCTGGATCGCTACGATGCCGTAGGCACCAACCTGCCCCTGCTGCAAAAAACGTTGCAAGCGGCAGCCAAAGCCCGACAAATCCCGGAGCTGGTCATTTACGCCATCCCATTGCGGGATCTGGGGCAGGCCTCCGAAGGGGGCTTCGACAGCTATGAGGACTACTGGGCGGACAATCAGAAAAACGCGGCCCTCATGGCCCAATTTCACAAGGCCACCGGCATTGCCCCCATTGTTTATCTGGAGCCCGATAGCCTGCCCTTGGCCGTTCAATACCGGCGAGATCAGGACAACAGCGCAGAAGCAGCCGCTATTTACGCGGATCGGGTGCGCATCCTCCGCAAGCTGATTCCGCTCTATCAGCAGGCCGGGGCCAAAGTGTATCTGGAAGCCGGCCACAGCGGCTGGTTCGATTACGGGGATGAGGACATCCAGCGCATGGCTCAGGCCCTGATTGAGGCCAACATTGCTCAGGCCGACGGCTTGGCCACCAACGTGTCCAATCGGCAACCCGTGGAGCAGGAGGCCCACTACCTGCGTCGCTTGCTACCCCGGCTCAAGCAATCCACCGGGAATGCACGGCTGGATGTTCGGGTGGACACCAGCCGCAACGGCGGAGCAACCCGGGCCCGGCAATATTATCTGCACCCCAAGGGCCTGCTGATTGATAACGAAACGTCCACCGGCCGCTGGGTGGGCAACTGGCAGCCCGACGCAGAAGGACGCATTCTGCTAAAGCCCTTTTTTGGCAAACCACGCACGTTAGCCCGGCTGACCGGAAAAGAAAAGTACACCTACGACGCCCGCCGCAACGTGTTGAGCGCCCCTCCCTGGCTGGACGCCGTGGGCGATGTGAAACTGGGGCCTGCCCCCACTGATTCCCCACCGGCAGGGGTCAGCGATGTCATCAGGCATTTCCGGGACATTAAACCACCGGATGATTGCGATGGGGCACTGAACTGCCCACCGGGAGCCTCCAAGCAAAACATCTGGCAAGAAACAGCCAACCGGCAGGATCAACAACAGTGGACCTTGCCACAGGGCCTCTGGACGCCCAGTCAGCCTTGAAGCGTGGCCTTGGCGCCAACGTAAAACAGCGTTCACCCCATCAAGTGCCTCGGAGAGAATGCCCCGGTGAGCGTGCCCCAGATAGAGGGCTCTGCATACAATTCAGGATTATGTGGGCACCCTTCTGAAAAAAACAAGCCAGAGCGGTGCTTAGCGGGCCGCCAATCCCTTGCGGGTATCTTCCAGTTGCCCGGAAGCGACCTTTCGTTCCGCCAGCGCCTGAGCATCCAGACTGTCCAGCTTGTTCAGGCAACTGACCAGTTCATTCACGTCGTTTTTAAAGTACTGCCGAACCACTTTTTTCAAGGCCAAAATACCGGCCTCATCCCGATCCACCACGGAACGGTACAAATATTTTTTACCGTCCTTCTCTCTGACGGCAATATCCTTGTCCACCAGACGATCCAGGACCGTTTTGACGGTAGTGTAGGCCCACTTTTTGCTGGGAGATTTGATTTTTTCCTGAATATCACCCACGAAAATGCGTTCACTGCCATCGCTCTCTAAATCCCAGAGCGCGTTGAGAATGATGTTTTCCAGATCGCCCTGTTTTAAGTCCATCCCTTCAATCTTCCTCCGAAACATCCATATCTCTGGTGAACTGATAACTGCATTGCTCTCACAAAAATCTCGAGTCCATGCTCGCCAATTCGGGCGACTCGGGTAAAGCGCCTCTAAAAGCCTCACGTCACTTAAAAACCCAGATGGCCTTTCGACTGGAATGAAGGCACTGCTTTATGAGAGACGAGTATATCCTCAAAAGCCTGAGCTTGTAAGGCCGTTGAATTAGTATAGTGAAATGAAGGCCTAAAAATCAATGGCCTGGTGCAGGCAATTTAGTAACTTTTCATTACAGCAAAGCCTTTTGCCATTTGACAAAGCGGCCAACCCCTAGAGTGCCATTTCCGGCACACGCTGTGGAATGACCAGCTCCGCCTCGGTCAGGCGCTGAATTTCATCCACACTGACTCCCGGGGCCCGTTCCAGCAAATGAAAGCGCCCCTCAATCAACTCCAGCACCGCCAGGTCGGTCACCACTTTTTTTACGCAGTGTACCCCGGTTAAAGGCAGGTTACAGCGCTTCAGAATCTTGGATTCTCCGGCCTTATTGGCGTGGGCCATTGCCACGATGATATTATCGGCGCCAGCCACCAGATCCATGGCCCCACCCATGCCTTTCACCAGCTTGCCGGGGATCATCCAGGACGCCATACTGCCCGCTTCATCCACCTCGAAGGCCCCCAGCACGGTTAAATCCACATGCCCTCCGCGAATCATGGCAAAACTATCGGCGGACGAGAAATAGCAGGCCCCGGTCACCGCGGTGACGGTCTGCTTGCCCGCGTTGATCAGATCCGCGTCGACTTCGGCCTCCGTGGGGAAAGGCCCCATGCCCAGCAGGCCGTTTTCCGACTGAAACAGGACTTCAATATCATGTGGAATGTAATTGGCCACCAGCGTGGGAATGCCAATGCCCAAATTGACGTAATACCCATCCCGCAGCTCCTGGGCAATGCGCTGGGCAATTTGATCGCGGGTTAAGGCCCCGGTAATAGACATGCGTTTCAAGCCCTCATTCATTCATGAATCTGATAAAAACCGTTGGATCGGAGCGACATGCGCCGCTGATGGACGATGCAGCAATACTAATGCCGGACGGTGCGCTGCTCAATGCGCTTCTCAAAGCGCCCCTGAATGACCCGATCCACGTAGATGCCGGGGGTATGAATATGCTCGGGGTCCAGGGTGCCTGCTGGCACAATCTCCTCGACTTCCGCCACCGTGATTTTCCCGGCGGTAGCCATCATGGGATTGAAGTTCATGGCCGTTTTGCGATACACCAGATTGCCCATGGTGTCGGCCCGCCAGGCTTTCACCAGTGAAAAATCCGCGGTCAGGGACGGTTCCAGCACGTACTGGCGCCCCTCAAAAGTTCGGGTTTCCTTGCCTTCCGCCACCAGCGTTCCCACCCCGGTGGCCGTGTAAAAAGCGGGAATGCCCGCCCCACCGGCCCGGATTTTTTCCGCCAGGGTGCCCTGCGGGGTTAAAACCACCTTCATCTCGCCCGACAGAAACAACTCCTCAAACAGGGCATTCTCGCCGACATAGGAGGCGATCATGGTGGCAATCTGGCGCTTTTGCAGCCACAGGCCCAAGCCAAAGCCATCCACCCCGGCGTTGTTGGAAATACAGGTCAGCCCTTTCACCCCGGATTGATAAACAGCCTGAATCAGGCCTTCCGGGATGCCACAGAGGCCAAAGCCCCCCACCATCACGGTTAAACCGTCCTGAAATCCAGCCAGCGCTTCCTCATAAGAGGCCACCACTTTGTGAAAACCCTTCCCGGATCGGGGTTGTAGTACCGCCACGATCTTCCTCCCTCGAGCTATTTCCCTTAATAAGCAATTTTCGCTTGCGCTAATCCCATTTGAGCAATTTTGGCTCAAGCCCCTCGGCCTGCGGATCGGAAGCCCCTAAGGCCATGTCTCCCGGAAATCAGCCGGAAATCAGACTGTTTAATTCTGATTCACTATGGCTATTGTAGGCAAACACCGCCCAAAATACCAGTCTTTTTCCCCTGTTTACGTCAGGGGCAGAAGAGAGAGAGACCCAGACAGAGACACCCAAATCAGACCAGCGGGGCAGCGCAAGTCCACCCCTATGCTCAATCCAGTAATTGCAGCCGCATAGCCCCGTCGTAAATCAGCTCCAACTGAAGCACATCGCCTCGTTTCACGGAACGAGCAGCGGGCAGGGTATAAATGAGATGCGTCCAGTGGGTGGGCGGGGCCCACGGAGAATTGGTTAGCACCGTCTCCGCGTCCAGATGCGCTTTGAAATAACCGCAGAAACTGGTGATCTGACCGTCCTCTTTGGCCACCAGCTTAAACCGGCTGACAAAGGCCGGGTTTTCAAGCGTCATAAAGTCGATGGCCTGCACCAGTACCGGATCAGTCACCGCCTTGTGCAGGGCCGTATTGAAGCGATCCAGACGCATGGTGGCCTTGCCGCAAAGCACATGCCCCAGCAGGGTAAAGTCGATGCCGTAAAGGTCCTTGAACTCCTCTACTTCCTCCCAGCGGCTTTGATGCAAGCCGCAATCAAAGCCAAAGAAGTAAATATCCAGCCCGCAAGGAATCATGCGGGCCCCCGGCGCTAGAAAACGACGCCGGGCATCAATGGTGAACTCCAGCACGTTCTCTTCCAGAATGCCATTGGCCAGAATTTCGGCCACCAGCAGGTTGGGCTTGGGCTGCAAGCGCTCCTCGCTGATATGACTGGATGCGCCTTCCACAAACTCGATTTGGGAGGCCAGCCCGTTGGCGTTGGCCAGTTGCTCGGCCAGATAAATAATGTCAGAGCGGCGCTCAATGGCGAAAATTTTACGAGCGCCCGCTTTGGCCGCAAAAAAGGACAGCACCCCCGAGCCACAGCCCAGGTCCAGGGCCACCGTCTCCGGGGTCACTGCCCGTTCAATGGCCCGACGATAAGCGGCCATGCGCACAAAGTCCCGCAGCATGACATGGTGATTTTCCACGTTGATGTGAATGTTTTTGCCCAGCGTCTCGGACAATCCGCTTTCCGAGGCCACGGCGGCCTCCGCTTCATCGGTGATGACAATGCGGCTGGCGTACAGGGTTTCCAGATGGGTCTTGATCTTCTCCTGATCATCCGGCGGCCAGGGGGCAATCAGCTCCCCCACGCTCTTCCAGTGGATTAACTCATACAAAATGAGCATGATGTCGTACTTGATGCTCAACCCATCGTCGGAGTGAATGTTTTTCAGCAGAATATGCTCGCCGCCATCGTACTTGAAGTAGGTTTCCGGGTTCAGTTTGACCCTGGTTGTTAAATCCTGAAATTGACCCATGATTCGCCTCTCTAACACCACTTTCCGGGTTGAAACGCCCGCAGTTTTTCCCGTGTCAAATACACATGCGGATAGTTGTACTCTTCTCGAAAACCCATGCGCCGATACATTTTAATGGCCCGGATATTGTCCGTGTCCGTGGTGGCCTTGATTCTCAAAATACTGTTTTGCTCGGACACCATGTCCTGCACGGTACGCACGATACAATCTTTCAGCAACAGGCTGCCCAGCTTTTTCCGACGTTCGGCGGGCTTAATGCCAATCAGCGGAATATGGGCCTCCATCAGGCTGTCCTGCAGTAAAAAACAGAAGCCCACTGGCTGTTCATCCCGCAGCAGAATACTGGTGCAACGGGACAGAAGCGGGCCCATCATTCCGGCGCTCATCAGGCCCACCACCTTGCGGGCCCCGGCCAGTGTGCGGAAGCGTGGGTCCCACAGGCTGTCCACGGCATTCTGAAAGGCCTCATGAATGCACTCGGCCACGGCGCCTGCATACTGCGGCTGCCAGCAATCCAGCCGGTAGCCAGCCTCCAGCGGTTCAAAGCCCTGCTGCTGAAAAATCTGCAAGCTGATGCTGTCGGTCAAATCCAGACAGAACTGGGCCTGCCCGATGGGTTTGAATCCATACCAGGGCAGCGTCCTAACCAAAGCGCCCTGGGGGCCCAACATGGCGTAGCTAACCACGTCCCAGCCCTCGGTTTCCCGGTGATCGGCGATAAAGCGGCGAATCAGCCGGTCGGTGACCGTTTTCAGGTCATCCACTTCCACATAAATCAGGTTGATCTCAATGGCCCGGTGTTCTTCCAGCCGATACAGCATCAGGGCAATGGGTTCAGGATTGGCCGTATCCTCTACCCAGTAGCCCTGCAGAAGGTTATGGGACAACGCTTGCGCCAGCGCCTCAAAGGCAATGGGCTCATGGGCCCACCGGTACTCCGAAATGGCCTTTTGGCAAAAGCGCTGGTAAAGGCCCCGCAAGGCATCCACAGTCTCTATCGTAATAGGATGGGCCTGAATCATGGCTATTTGGGGGGCTCTTCTGGGCGAATACTGGGCAAAGTCCCAACCTCAACTCACGGGGCAGTCTCCGCCCGCTTCCCGGCGGATGACTGTTCTCTGTCATTGTAGCCCTTTTTGCCAGCGGGAGGAAGAACCGACCGGCCTGATTGGCGGAACATCCGGCCCCAGAAGGCCGCAGTGGCCTCTCCCGGCCTGCCACTTGCCGGGTGGATGCCCACCGGATGGACGATCATCTGAACTGGAGGACGCTCTGAAAAAGGCAAGACAAGGGCGGTCAAAAGTGCTATGGTTAGCAATACGAATGTTTTTTCGAGACTGCAAGATCCCGATTTGCAGCGCCATTGACTCATGAGAAACTTGCCCCACCCGCTCCATGAACATTCTGGAAAAATATTTTGAGATTTTAAGGCAGTTTGATAACTACGAGCCCCGCAAGGCCCAGGAAATGATGGTGTCCCGGGTGGCTCAGAGTATTGAACTGAAACAAACCCTGGTGGTGGAAGCGGGTACCGGCTCCGGCAAATCGTTTGGCTATCTGATCCCGGCCCTGTTTCAGGAAAAACTGGATGGGGAGGGCAAAAAAGTACCGGTGGCCATTTCCACGGCAACCATCGCCCTACAGGAGCAACTGCTGCAAAAGGACATTCCCTTTTTGGCCAAAGCGGCCGGGCTGGATCAACTCAAGGTCAAGCTGGTCAAAGGGCGGGGCAATTACCTGTGCATCCAGAAACTGACGGAAGTGGAACGGCAGGTCAAGACCAACTCCTCGGAATTTCTGCACCTGAACTACCTGAAAGCAGAATTACTACGGGGCTGGAGCGGGGACATCGCCGAACTGGAATTTTCCATCCCGCAGGAACTGTGGAAGGAAATCCGCTCGGATTCCGAAGACTGCCTGGGACGGCGCTGCCGCTTCTACGATCAGAACCCCTACCGGCAAGCCCGGGAGGATCTGGATCAGGCCGATGTGCTGATCGTCAACCACGCCTTGTACCTACAGGATTTATCAGCGGCCCAGAGCCTGCTTCCCCCGCATCAGGTGGTCATTTTCGATGAGGCCCACCAGATCAAGCACTACGCGCTGGGGGCCTTTACCGTGCGTATCGGTAAGTTCGCCACCCAAAAGCTGCTGCAGAAAATTCATCGCCGTTTGCAACCCCTGCCAGAGCATTTTCACCACCTGATTATGGAATCGGAAGCGGCCATTTTTGAGTGGCTGTTTCGAGCCGAAAACAGCGTTTTTCGCCTGTACCCGGATGAACTATTTCTCTACATCGTTAAAAAACACATTCAAATCCTGCAGGATCTGGAGCAGTGGCTGGTGGGCATGGACGTCAAGCAGCTCTCCATCATTCGCCCCGATTTGTTTGAATCCGAGCTGGATATGGATAAGGCCAAAGCCCAGCGGGAAAAGCTGATCAAGCAATTGCAAGGCCTCATTGCCCGTTGGGAGTTCTTTCTAGAAGAAGATCCCTTCGCCAAGCAACGAGTCAACTGGGTGGAAGTGGACAAGGAACGACTGTATTACGAGCTGAAATCCACCCCTCTGAACATCGCCGACATTATGGGCACCCAGCTATGGCAGGAAAAAATCGGCATCCTCACCAGCGCCACCCTGGCGGTGAACAACAACCTGCAGTTCATTCAAAAGGATCTGGGCATCGCCAAATCCGAGGATCTGGTGCTTCCCAGCCCCTTCCGCTATGAGGATCAGTGCGTCCTGTACCTGCCGTCGCATTTGCCCGATCCCAACAGCGATTTATTCAACATCGGCATCACCGAGGAAATCGCTGATATTCTGGCCCTTTCTCAAGGGCGGGCCTTTGTGCTGTTCACCAGCAATCAGGCCATGCGCCGCATCAGCGAGGCCCTGATTCCGCGACTGCCCTTTCCCTGCAAGGTGCAAGGGGAAATGCCCAGAAACCGCCTGATTGACTGGTTTAAAGAAACGCCCAACAGCGTCATTTTCGCCACTTCTACCTTTTGGGAGGGCATTGACGTGCCGGGAGAATCCCTGAGTTGCGTGATTATGGACAAGATCCCCTTCTCTCCCCCCGGAGATCCGGTCAACCAAGCGGTGGTGGATTACATTAAGGCCAGGGGCGATGACTGGTTTGGACAGTACGTGCTGCCGCAGGCGGTCATTAAGCTCAAGCAGGGGTTTGGCCGACTGATTCGCACCGGCACGGACAAAGGACTGGTGGCCATTCTGGATCCTCGCATTCGGCAAAAGGGCTACGGCAAAATCATTCAGCGCAGTTTGCCTTCCGTGCAAACCGTTTCCCGGCTGGCCGATGTGCCCGATTGGCTGTTTGGCGCCTCGGGCGTTTTGGAGCCCTCTGGCGATCCCCTGGCCCTGAGCGCCGATGACGCCATCCTGTTCTAGCAAGTATCCCCCCGGCCCAGAACAGCCCCGTCCCTGACGCATCACAGGGGTCAAAAAAACAGCTTGGCCTCTCCGGCGAATCAGGCGTCTTTGTGGTAAACTCTGGCTCATTCAGGGAGTTTTATTTGGCCCCGGCTCAGAGACAAGCGACTCAAGCCCAAAAGCCAGCCCCCTCCAACCCCATCAAGTAAAAAGGACTCTTGGCATGATCGAAAACGGACGTCACACGGAAAACAGCAGCTACATCGAAACCGACATCATCGAAACCACCGATGAGGACGGACAGGTTCACGTGTTTGAAAAAGTCAGCGAACTGGAAGTGGACGGCCAGGAGTACGCCCTGCTGATTTACAAGGGCAACCAGCCCGATGAGCTGGACGAAGAGGCCGAAGAAGGCGCTGAGTCCGAAGAGGGGTACGAGGAAGAAGTGGTGGTCATGCGCATTAGCTACGAAGATGGCCAGGAAGTGTATGAAGCCATTGAGGACGAGGCCGAATTTGAAAAAGTGGTGGCCTTCATTGACAACATGGATGATGAAGAAGGTGACGTGGAGATAGATGTCACCGACTTCACCGAAAACAACGAGAACTAAGCATCATTACGGGTAAGCCTTTCCGGCTTACCCGTTTTCACCTGATTTTCCCCAGCGTGTTTTTATTTTTCCGTATAGATAGAGGTCGACCGATGAAAATCCACGAGTACCAAGCCAAAGAGCTGTTCCGTAAGTACAACATTCCGGTTCCGGAAGGGCAAGTAGCCTTTACCCCCGATGAAGCCGTGCAAGTGGCCCAGATTTTGAAAACCAAGGACAACCGCTACGTAGTGAAGGCCCAAATCCACGCCGGTGGCCGGGGCAAAGGCGGCGGCGTGAAAGTGGTGGATTCTTTGGATGGCGTGCGGGAAGCGGCCAAGCAAATCATCGGCATGCAGCTGGTCACCCACCAGACCGGCCCGGAAGGCAAAAAAGTCAAATCCGTGCTGGTGGAAGAAGCCTCCTCTATTGCCCGTGAACTCTACATCAGCATCGTGCTGGATCGGGCCACCGCTCGCCCGGTGATTATGGCCTCTCAGGACGGCGGTATGGACATTGAGGAAGTCGCTGAAAAAAACCCCGAGCGCATTATTAAGGAATTCATTCACCCGGTTATTGGCTTGCAGCCCTATCAGGCCCGCAAAATCGCCTACGCCCTGAATATTCCGGCAGAAGGCATGAAAGACGCTCTGAAGCTGATCACCAACCTGTACAAAGTCTTTATCGAAGCCGATTGCGCCATGGTGGAAATCAACCCGCTGGTAGTCACCACCGACAACCGGGTGTTTGCTCTGGATGCCAAAGTGGACTTCGATTCCAACGCCCTGTTCCGCCACCCGGACATCGTGTCCTACCGGGATTTGGACGAGGAAGATCCGCTGGAAGTGGAAGCCTCTCGCTACAACCTGAACTACATTAAGCTGGAAGGCAACGTGGGCTGTCTGGTCAACGGGGCCGGTCTGGCGATGGCCACCATGGACATCATCAAGCAGTATGGCGCCGCACCGGCCAACTTCCTGGATGTGGGCGGCAGCGCCACCGATGAAGCGCTGGAAAACGCCTTCCGCATTCTGTTGTCCGATGAAACCGTGGAAGTGGTTTTTATCAACATCTTCGGCGGCATTCTGCGGTGCGACAAACTGGCCGAAGGGGTGGTGAAAGCCGCTCGCAAGCTGGAAATGCGCTTGCCGTTGGTCATCCGGATGAAAGGCACCAACGTGGACTTGGGCAAACAGATCCTGGCGGATTCCGGCATTCAGTACGCCGTGGAGGAAACCCTGGAAGCCGCCGCCAGCAAAGTCGCCAGCTTCCTGAAGCAACCCGTGGCCTAGCGCAAGCGGTGATGGTGTTGAATGGCCGACTGCACACTTTCGGACCCAAAACGGTCTGTCCTTCTCCGGTCTGTCATTCCCGCGAAGGCGGGAATCCAGGAAAAATGCGTCAAGTAAACCAATACTATTGCTATATTCTAGCGAGTACCAGAAATGGCACCCTCTACACTGGTGTGACTTCTGACCTTTTGCGTCGTGTCTATGAACACAAGGCAAAAATAATGCCGGGGTTTTCCAGTGACTATGAAGTGCAGCAACTGGTATGGTTTGAAACCCACGATTCCATTGAAAATGCGCTCCTACGAGAAAAGCGTATAAAAAAATGGAATCGCCGGTGGAAACTAAAATTGATTGAGTCCCTTAACCCACAGTGGGACGATCTCTATATGACGCTTTCTGGACAGCCTGAAACTCTGGATTCCCGCCTTCGCGGGAATGACGGAAATGACGAAAATGATGAGAATGACAGGACAGACACAAACCGAAAGCCCGAGTTGCTCAACAACGCCATGCTCAATGACTCCAGAACAACAATCCAATCTATAAGCCCATGACTTTTGAACCAGAAGGAAAGCAAATCGATGGCAGTTTTAGTTGATAAAAATACCAAATTACTCGTACAGGGCATTACCGGAAAAGAAGGCTCTTTCCACGCGGAAGGCTGCATGAAATACGGCACCAACTTAGTGGGCGGCGTCACCCCCGGCAAGGGCGGCACCAGCGTGGAACTGGACGGCAAGCAAATCCCCGTGTTCAACACCGTGCGTGAAGCCCGTGAAGCCACCGGAGCCAACGCCACCATGATTTTCGTGCCCCCGCCATTCGCTGCTGATGCGGTCATGGAAGCCACCGCCGCTGGTATCGAGCTGGTCATCTGCATCACCGAGGGCATTCCGGTGAACGACATGATGAAGGTCAAGCAGTTCATGCGCGATTACCCCAACACCCGCCTGATTGGCCCCAACTGCCCCGGCGTCATTTCTCCGGAGCTGGCTAAAATTGGCATTATGCCCGGCCCCATTCACAAAAAAGGCCCAGTGGGCGTGGTCTCCCGCTCCGGCACCCTGACGTATGAGGCCGTGGACCAGCTGACCCAGCGTGGCATCGGGCAATCCACCTGCATTGGCATTGGTGGGGACCCCATCAACGGCACCAACTTCATTGATGCCCTGACTTTGTTTGAAGCGGATCCTGAAACCAAGGCCATCATGATGATTGGTGAAATTGGCGGCACCGCTGAGGAAGAAGCGGCTGAATTCGCCAAGAAGCATGTCACCAAACCCATCGTGTGCTTCATCGCCGGGCAAACCGCCCCCACCGGAAAGCGTATGGGCCACGCTGGCGCCATCATCTCCGGGGGCAAAGGCACCGCCGCCGAAAAAATGAAGGCGCTGGAAGCCGCTGGCATCACCGTGGTGGTCAGCCCCGCTGAAATGGGCGAAACCATCGCCAAGAAGCTGGGCGCTCCCGCACTGGCCTAACCATTTTTTCCAGAATCCATACCGAAAGCGGGAGGCCTTGTTAGATCTCCCGCTTTCATAGGTTGGGTATCTGCTTGCAAGGAATGAGTCGGCTAGTCTTTGGGGGCGGTGGCCGATGGGGCCTGACTCAGACCATCCCGGGAGGCAGGACGAAAAGCCTTGGCCGTCGGGGTGCTTTTATCAACCACGTAACCCAATAACTCGCTCAGCAATTGAACCTTGTGATTGAAGTAACGGGCCCGGTAGCGATTCTCCGTTTCCGCCTGCACCCAGGCATCAGTGGCCGTTTGCAGCCCACTCAGGGCCTGCTGGGCTGCCATCAGATGATCGGGCGGCATGGTGGCCGGATTTTTAAAGGGAGCCAGAGTCCGCAACTGCATTGCCAACTGCGAAAGGCCGCTTTCAATAGTCTGGACTTGTGGGACAGGCAGATTGGCCAGCGCTCCCCTGGACTGGAGCATGCTGAATTTTTGATGATAATCGTCCAGAATCAACTGCAGGGATTTAATCACATCCCGATGGGGCGGCAGGCTGTTGGCGGCCTTAAAGGGGCCATTGCCCAGCACTTCGATTTTCTCCGAGTCCAGATGGGCGCCAGCAAATAGGGTCACGCCCAATCCCCCGCGCTCCCGCAAGGCTTCCACATGCTGCACCAACTGCCCACCATCCAGACGGTGCAGGGCAATCCCTGGATAAATCAGGGAGCGCTTCTGGGGGGAGGACTGCACATAGTCGAACATACCCTGCAAGCGCTCCGGATCCGTGGTGTAGGACATGGGACTCAAGGTGTCTACCCAGCCATTTTCAATCCAGGTTTCCCAGTCTTGCTGAATGGTCACAATGCGGCTTTCCCGGCGCATGGGGAACACCGCCGCCGAAATCTTGATAGCGGGCCTGAGCCCGCGCAGGGTGCTGGAGACCTGCTGCACAAAGGAACTGACCTGATAGGTCTTCCAGGCGATCCAGAGCTTGGCGGTGTAGTCATCCAGATTGTCCAGCGTTTGCCCGGTGGCCCGGTAGAAGCGGTCCCGACCGACGGCATCATAGCCCATGCGGGTGCCAGCGGTCTGGAAGGGGTAGCGAATGTAATCCAGTTGCAGGCCATCCACCTCGTAACGGCTGACGATCTCCCGGTAGACGCTCAACAGGAAAGCACGGCCCTTCTCGCTGGCCGGGTCCAGCCAGAATTCATGCTGACGACCATCCACCTCCAGCCCACCGCCACTATTGCGCAGGGCCTCACTCATCAGGCCGGCTTCCGACAGCATGGGCCCCGGGTAAGTGACCGGCTGGTTAATGAGAGGGTTGTGCCGACGGTTACCCACGGCAAAGGCCCACACCCAGGCATGTACTTCCATGCCCAGGCGATGCCCCTCTTCCACAGCGACTTTCAGAGGGTCCCAATCCTGAATGAGCGGGTTACTCTTTAAAATGGCGCTGGGGTAAATGGGAAAACCGGCGTTCACGGTCTCGAAGTAAACGATATTAATGCCCGCCTGATGCAGTTTCTGAATGACTTTTTTCAGACCCTCCGGGTTTTGGGCATTGACAATGGTGCCCCGATCCAGCCAAATGGCCCGCCCTTCCACCCGAGGGGAATCACTGGTCAGGGCCAGCGCTTTCAGGGTCAGACGACGAGCTTCGGCGTAGGCGTCCAGACCCGCCTGGGTCTGCCCGTTCAGATACAGCGACTCGAATTTGCGTTTGTTCTGATGGGCCTCCCACAGCAGCTTGCGGATTTTCTCATCCGGGATCTCCATGGACAGTTGCTTGGCCGTCTCGGTGGCCTCGTGAATGCGCCGGCGATAATCATCCAGCACCCGCAGATTGTAGGAGTAGGTTCCGTAATCAAATTCCGGCGCAATAACGGAAGCGGCTTCCGGGTCCAAAAAACTGAAACGCTTTTGAGGCTGGCCCGGCTCGCCCGCTTTTGCCCCGCTCCCCGCCGGGGTGCCCGTGGCAGCCGGGGGAGCGCCTTGTTCAGGCCGTCCCAGAATGTTGTCCAGCACCTCAGCTTCGGCGTCCGGGGTTTGAGCGGCAGCACCGGCCTTGGTAGTGGATTTGGCTTCCGCCTGGGCGATTTCAAGGGCTTTTCCGGATGGTGCCTGGCTGTGAAATAAACTGTCTCGCAGGGCGCTGGGCAGCGTGGCCATAAACCGCTCCGGGGTTTCTTCCGCCACCGCCAGAGACTCGGCCACGGCAAGAGCGGCCTGGGGAGGAACGGCAGCAGTGGTTTGCGACTGGGCCGACAACGGGGTGTTTAGGGTGTTTGAGGCGGTTGACCCGGCGGGCGGCGGACTCAGGGTCAATATCGCTCTGGATGCAGGATCAGAGGCAGCGCCCTTGGGATCGGCAAGCTGACTGGCGGCCATAGGCTGTTCTTTTTCCTGAGGGGACAAAGGGCCATTGATAAAGGCCGCTGGCTGAAGCGGATAGGCCGCTCGTCCCGGAACTCCCTTTTTACCGGTCTTGAGTACCACCGAATCCGGCGGGGCCAGGGGCATGGCCTTGGCCAGGGCCATCATCAGGGAAGGCCGGGACAATCGCTGCCCGGATGGCCAGTTGAGCAAGGCCCCTTTTGCGGTGGTAATGAGCGCCGGATACCGCTCTCCCCAGGTGGCCAGAACCGACTGCCCTACGCTGGGTTGCAAACGCAGCAAACGACTGCCCGCTCGCAGCACATCGTCACTGGACTGAGAGGTCCCACTCCAGAACAGAGGCTGCTCATCCGCAATCGCTTCCGAGCCTGTCAAGGTCAGTCCCACCATCTCCACCAGTCGCTGTGCGGACGGGGACAACGGCAACTGCCCCGGAAACAGCACCAGATGCCCCCCGGCCTGTAAGTAACGGTTCAGCATGGCCAGGGCAGAAGCATCCAACTGCCCGCTCAGGGGAACCAACACATAAGGGGCGCTTCCTGGACTGATGGAAAACAGGAAATCGTCGCCCTTCACCCGATGGGGCTGGTAGCCGATATCCTCCAGTGATTTCAAGACCCTGCCCTGCCCGCCCCCTGCCGAAGAGGGTTCCGCATCGTACACCGGAAGCCGCTGCGCGGCCCATGCTTCTAACTGCCCCCATCCGCTCAGTTGAAATGCCAGCATCAAGAGTACTAGAATAAAAGAACGGCCTTGACTCTGGCGATTGCGCCAACCAGATGCTTGCGTTATGTTCAAAGGATGCTTCACTTTCTCTTCAACCTGCGCCAGACAAAAACAATGCGTTGCCGAAACCACGGTGCCCCAAGAGTTTGAAATCGATTTCCAGAAGGTTTGCTCACATGCCGGATGATATCTCGCCCATTGAAACTGCTATAAGTATTTTAAAGCAAAAATCATATCCGCCATCCAGCCGAATGAATGCCATCCTTTATATGTTGGAAAAATTCGAGCCCAAATGCCTCCCCGTGCTGGAGGAAATTTTAAACGATTCGGAAGAGGAACCGGATGTCCGGAGCGCAGCCGCGCTGGCACTGGGGAAAGTGGGCGGTGACCGGGCTTTCGACGTACTCAAGCAAATGGCCCACAATGAAGACAATACGGTTAAAAACTACGCCGTCCAGGCGCTGGGCATGACGGGTCGTGAGGAAACCATTCCCATTCTGCTGAATGCCCTGAAGGATCAGGACAACGCCGTCTTTGCCTCCGCGGCGGAAGCCTTGGGACAAATCGGCAAGCCTGTGGTGCCTCATCTCATCAACCTGCTGAAAACCAGCCATGCGGAAGACGCCCGCTGCATCGCCGCCTGGCAACTGGGAACCCTGCGCTACACGGAAGCGGTACCCACCCTGGTGGAAGTCATTCGCACCGATAGCAACCCCGAAGTGATCGCCCTGGCCATCTGGGCTTTGGGAGAAATCGGCTTTGGTCCGCCGGAGGTGCTGGAATTGCTTCAGCAGCAACGGGCCAGCCAGGACCCCACGATTAACAAGCGCGCGGAAATGGCCATCAAAAAAATCACCCGCCACGTGAATTAAGAGACTATCCAAAATACGTTCCTCATCACTTAAACCCAGCAATTAGCTGGTTGGCTAATTGTGACTGGCTCAACTTTAGCCAATACTAGGCCCATTACTATCAAGCGCAATCGCAACAGGCATCATGAACGGCAGCTATCCAGCCTTCCAAAGCCCCCGCCCTGAATACCGAAAACTGGCCTTGTGTGGGTTATTGACCTTTGCCATCGTGTGTTCCGGTGCACAACCCTTGCGGGCCGAATCCCAGTGGCGGGATATTCCGGATGATTTCTGGGCCAAATCGGCCATTCAGCTCCTGAGTGAACGGGACATATTCAGCGAAGGCAAGGAACAGCGCTTTTATCCCTATCGGGCCATCACCCGCGCTGAATTCGCCAGTATTTTAGCCAGGGCATTGCCTCAAAAAACGATGCCCACAACGGCTCAGCGTTTTTCCGATGTTCCCAAACATCACTGGGCGGCCCAGGCCATCCAAACCGTGGTCAGTCAGGGTTGGCTGAGCGGCGTCACCCAGCAACAATTCCAGCCCAACCAGATTCTAACCATGGGAGAGCTGTACGCCAGTCTGGGTAAACTCCAGCCCGCCACCGTGGAGAGCGAGCAGGCCAACCAGATTCTGGCGGCCTACCAGGATCAGGATCAGTTGCCCGAGTGGGCCAGAGTACCCGTGGCCCAAGCCATCGCCAGTGGGCTCACCCTGAGCGAGCGTTCCAAAACCCGGCTGTCTCCCAACATCCCGGCCACCCGAGCCAGTGTGGCCGCCTGTGTGGCCAAAGCCTTACAAGCCGATCGACCGATCCAAACCACCCCGCCGAACACGGCGGCCTTATCAGCGCCGCATACGCCTGCTTCAGTCAGCGCCCCGACAGCCCTGACCCAGCAAATCCCTATGGAAGAAGCCCTGCCAGCCGCCAACGTGGTGGGCCAATTGGCCGCCGGAGGGGAGGCTAATGCCTGGCAACTGGTTCGGGCCGATGGCAAGCGGTTTCGTCTGGACATTCAAGGGCTAAGCCGGGCGGAGCAAGCAAACTGGCAAATCGGGCAAGCCGTACGAGTCACCGGAAATCTGGACGCCGTGCGTGGAACGGCGGAGGATCCCATTCTGGTGGTGCAGACCTGTCATCCGGTGGCGGTTTTCACCCCGGATAAAACGGCCTCCCCGGTGTTAGAAATCCACCCCGAGGCCAAGCATCCTGCCGAGGCGTCCCCGGCTGCCGAAGCGACCGGGAATGCGCTCCCTGAAGCCAAAGTGAAATCAGACACAACAGCGAATGCTATCCCTGACACCGAAGCAGCATCAGATACAACCGCTGAAGCCGCAAAAACACCTGCTGAATTGAAGTTATACTTCCCCAATCTGGCCAATCTGGTCAGCGATCCCAGCCTGATGCTGGGCGAGGCGGTGGCCCGGGAGGGACTGACCGGCAGGACTCCCCGTCAGGCGATTGAGGCCATTCTGGGTGGGCCTATCGATGCGGAAAAGCGAGATGGGTATTTCATGGATGCCGACCTGAAACGCTTGCGGCTGGATAAATTCAGCCTGAATGAAAGTGGGCTGGCCACTGTGCAGCTCTACGCCCCGGGGGATTTTCAGTTCAGCAACAGCAGCGTGCCCGCCCGGCTGGATGAGCAGCTTCGGCGCACCCTGAAGCAATTTTCGGGTATTCAACGGGTCAAGGTCTCCGTTAAAAACCCCAAAGACAAGATTCTCTGGATTTCACCATAACCCAATAATCCCAATATCTTGATTTCCGGCTCCATGCGCTAGTATGGGGCCTTTTCCTTGACCCGGCGGAACGGGCTTACCCCTAGGCTTGCCACGGTTATTTCTGGTATAACCGCAACAGTGTTAAAGGAACCGATTATGGCCCGCCCCCCGCTCTTGGAAAAATTTTATCAGAGTGAACCCCTGACCGTCAGCCTCATTTGCCTGCTGGCCCTGGGGCTTCGGCTCTTCAATCTGGATGCCACCAGCCTGTGGATTGATGAAATTTACTCCCTGATGGTGACCAACACCCACCTGTATCCCACCCAGCTCCATCCAGCCATCCACAGCGCCAACGAGTTTTACCAGCACTTCCTCAGCTGGCAGCCCATGAATGTGGATCGTCTGCTGGCCCTGCTGAAAATTAATGTGCATATGCCGCTTTATTACCTGTTGCTCAACCCGTGGCTGGACTGGTTCGGCAACAACGCGGTGGGCTTGCGCAGTTTTTCCGCCGTGTGGTCCGCCTTGCTCATCCTGCCCGTGTTTGGACTGGGTAAAGCCCTGGGGGGGCGTCAGGCCGGATACCTGTGTGCTTTGGTCACCGCCCTGCTACCCTTCCAGATTTACTACGGGCAAGAGGGCCGCATGTACGCCCTCAGCCTGTTCTGGGCCGGTTGGGCCGGTCTGGCCTTTTGGCAAATTCTCTTTGGGAAACGCCCCGCCCTGTGGGGCTGGCTCTATGCGCTGGCCGTCAGCGGGGGCATGCTGAGCCATTACATGTTCGTCTTTTTTCTGGGCTTTCAGGCCCTGTTTGCCCTTATGTTCGGCTGGCGGACACAACAGTGGAAGCGCTTGATGGGTGCCCTGCCCGCTGTGGTGGCTTTGGGGGCCATTGCCCTGTGGTGGGCCCCGGTCTACCAGTTGCAACAACAAGGGGTGAACGAGGAGTATCACTTCGCCAAGGGGTTGGTGGGCTGGACTCGCTATCTCAGCGTGCCCTTCTGGCAGCCGCTGGTGGTGGTGGCCGGGGATAACCGGTTGAGTCGCCTCATTTACATTCCCATCACCCTGCTACTGTTAGTGCTGGCCTATCGATCCCACAAGGCAGAGAAGGCCCGCTTCAGTTTTAGCGCAAGCGGATACCTGCTGAGCTGGCTGTGGATTCCGTTGCTCCTGCAAATCGCTTACGATTTTTGGAAGCACACCCACATTGCCATCATCGATCGCTACGCCATGCTGATTTCCCCGGCCATGGGCCTGATAGTGGGCCTGGCGCTGGCTCGACTCTGGATCACGCCCCGCCACGCCAATACAACGCCTCCCACCAACCGGGGACGCTTTCTGGCGATGACCCTTCTGGGCGGCATGGCACTGGTGGCCCTAGCCAGCGTGGCTTCTCCCTCCCCCTTTCGGGATGAGCATAACAAGGATGATCATATCCGGGAAAAAATGGGGTATTTTCTGTCTCAGGCAAAACCCGCCGATTTGATTTTTGTGAACGGCCCGCTAGGGGCTCCAAATTTGGCCGCCTTTTACCTTCAGCCGACCCGTCCGCAACAGCCCATGGTCTACTGGATCAGCCGGTATCAGGGACAGCCGGTGCCCTTGCCAGCCCCTGAGCTGTTCAAACCCTACCAGCGGGTGTGGCTGTTTCGGCACCGGGCCAACAACGAACGGGGCTTGCAAACCGCCAAAGACTACTTAAAATCCATGTACCCCCATCAGGTTCAAACCCATGACTGGTTTATCTTCAGCAAGCAAACCAATCTCTGAAAATCCAATATTCTCTGTATTTGATTCGGGAATTGCGAAGCAATGGATTTATTATGGCCGGTCGGGTGGTATGATTAGCCTTATGTGTATTCTCAAAAACAGTTCAGGTGAGTCTCTTGTCTAAAAGTAGCGCTTTCAAACATAAACCCATCCCCTGGATGTACTCCACCGCCGGAGCCATGGTGGCCGCGGCCATCATGAAGCTCAATCCCATCCACCGGCGTCTGTCCGAGATGGAAATCCGCAACATTCAGGATTACTTCAACAGCGACTTCATCAGCCCCAGTCAGCGGCGGCACATCAATAACCTGATGGCCTTTATGATGAGCTATTACCACGCCATAAAACGCCTGGGCAAACTGGGCAAACTGGCCCGACAGGATTACTACGCCCTGAACCGACAAGGCTGCTTTGCCCTGAATGAGCTGCCCCGGGTTCCGGAAGCGGGATTCACCAGTCAGAAAACACCCTTGCTGATTGTACCGGGCCTGAATACCCCGCCCGTATTTTTCCGGGAAATGCACGCCTATTTTTCAGCCAAGGGCTACCCGGTGGAAGTCATGTCCCTGCCCGAAAACGGGTTGGCGGACGTGGCCACAGCGGCGGCCAAGCTGGAAGAAGAATTAAATCTGCTGAAGAAAAAGTGCGACGCCACCAAGGTGAACGTGGTGGGTCATTGTCTGGGCGGGGTGATTGCCCATTACTGGCTGCAGACTCAGGCCATGCAGGCAGGTTCCGTGGCCAATCTGGTTTCGTTAGGCACGGGCTTTTTGGGCGCCGAAGGGGTGCAGGAGCTGAAAAACCTGTGGATTCCCCGCAATCCCGGCAAACCAGTGCCCAAAGTGTTTGACGAGTTGATTCACTGGAATCTGAACATGGTGCGCACCTCCACCGAGGTGGCTTACCACAGCCTGATTACGGTGTGGGACTTCATGGTGCATTTCCGCAAAGGCCTACTCGAAGCGGCCTCCGACATGCCCTGCCAAATCAACAACCTGATTCTGGACAACCCGGATATTGATCACCTGACCATTGCCCTGAATCATGAGGTGTTTGAATACATCGAGCGCATGATTCGGCCCGGTCTGACCAGCACACAGGCCACTTAATTTTAGGTAAGGCTGCCTTCACAACAGGTTTGTACTGTTTGAGTACAGCGGATAGATGCTGGGCCACCTTGCCAAAAGCAGTTCCACAGTTTGTTTGAGCTGAGCGTAGTTTTACAAACGTCTTGTGAAGGCAGCCTTGCCTAATTTTAACCCCATACAAAGTTCTTAAAGTTGGCTCGTTCATTTGAGCCGTTTCTTAATGGAACATAAAGTTCACCGCACGTCATGATGTGGAATGGCGTTTTGGCACTGTGCAATCTCGTGAGGGTTTTCAGGCGATGGCTAGACACTTTGCTGTTTTCAACATCCCCGCTTCAGCGAGCGCTATCCGCCATGGCCAGCCCCCCGAGCCCGCCTATCGTTTTTACGTGCCACAGGACAAGGCCAAGCGCAAAAGCCGGGCCCAGCTCCATCAACTGGAATTTTTAAGCGCCGTATTCGCCCAAGAAGGGGCCAATCGTTTTTTCAAAACATTCTTGCTGCGCTTTCTGTTTGATTCTGGCAAAACTGCGGCAGACGAGTCGGCCACACGAGGCCTGCCCGTGGCCTGCTGAGCCACGGCCCTGACCTCAGACTCAGACGTCTGACAGGCCAATGCCACAGACCCTGCATGGTTCATGGCGTCAGGGAAGCTCATTGCTGTGTATGCCTTTGAATCAAAAAGGAATTTGCCCATGACTGATATTCTGGGTCGTCATCTGCTGGTGGAATTTTACGGTTGTCAGCCGGAAACGCTGGATTCCGTTACCGCCATTGAAACCCACATGAACGCCGCCGCCCTGGCCTGCGGGGCCACCATCGTGCAATCCACCTTCCATCGCTTTCAACCCTGGGGTGTCAGCGGGGTGGTGGTCATCGCCGAATCACATCTGGCCATTCACACCTGGCCGGAACATGGCTACGCCTCGGTGGATCTGTACACCTGTGGGGCCCATATTGAACCGCTGGTGGCCTATGAGCATCTGCGGCTGATGCTGGACGCCCGGCAAACGGAGGTTCAGCAGATTCTGCGGGGCAATCTGGCATCTATTCGGTCGCTGGCCCTGAAGCATACGCCCCAGAACCCAGACCTCGATACGGCCATCCTGAAAGGAGGGACTTTCGCATGACCCCAATCATTTCCGTCTCTCAAACATCTCCCGCCATGGCCGAAGGGTGGCATCCGGCAGCGACCGGTTCTGTCGGGTTTGGCCCCCACCTGATGCTGGATTGCAGGCAGTGCCATCCCGGTAAAATCGGGGATGTGGCCTACGTGTTCGAGGTCCTCAAGACCTTACCGGCCCAGGTGGGCATGACCGCCATCACCCAGCCCTATGTGTTCCCCTACGCCGGGCTGGTACCCGAAGATCGGGGGGTCACCGGCATGGTGGTCATCGCCGAATCCCACCTGTCCTTTCACTCCTTCACAGAAAAAGATTACTTCTTTTTCGACCTGTTCAGTTGCAAGCCCTTTGCGGTGGATGCGGCGGTTCAGTTTGTATTGAAGGCCTTTGAGGTGAACCACTGGGAACTACACTACGCCGAACGGGGCCGATACTTCCCCCGGGGAACGCCCGGAGCCCCCCCCACCCGCGGCCTTCCCCTCCCGGATAGGGAATGATCCCGGAGACTGTCCGTAAAGAGTCCATCCATTGAAGGCGGTCAGTCTCTAAAAAAAGGGCGGCACCTTCTCTACGGGTGTCGCCTTTTTGATTTCTATTCATCTAATTTCAATTGATCTGATGGGCAGCAAATCCTACGGTCTAACCACTGCCCACGGCTTTCTTACGGAAGTCTGAATTTCCAAATCACCCGGTGAAAAACCTTAAAGCCTGCCATACAACTCTTGCAATAAATCCAGCAGATTCAGGGTGCGGGGATCGGCTACGGAATAAAAGACCTGATTGGCTTGCTTGCGGGTGGTCAAAATGTCCTTGTCTCTCAGTTGGGCCAGGTGTTGGGAAATATTGGACTGGGTGGTGCCCATCAGGGCCTCCAGTTGATAGACATTTTTTTCGCCGGAGCGCAGCACATTCAGTATCCCCAGGCGGATGGGGTGACTAAGGGCTTTGAGCCGTCGACACACTTTCTCCGAGGAGGCGGGCGCTGGGTTCATAGACGCTATCCCCATTGGCTTGATGACACTAAAACACTAAACCGAACAGCAATCCGGCAATGATACCGATTGCCGAGTGTCATTAACAGTATACATCATTTTATTAGTAAATTCTAATATTTTTATATGTTAATTGAAGCAATCCAGAAACAAGTCCACAAACCCCGTACCGCCTTTGCCAGTCACCCTTTTCGGTACCCCCCCCCTGCTGTACAAAGTCATGGGTTGTTCCTCCGGCTCAAAAAACGTTACAATAGGCTCACGCGTCGTTGGGGCTCCAGCCACCCCGAAGTAAGCCCTCTTGGGTCTGCTTCCCGCCCAGAACCAGTTCCGACTGAGTTCCAGCTGGGTGAACGCCCCAAAAAATGACGTGTTACCGAGTGATTTTGTCAGCGTATTTTGTCAGAGAGTGCAGAGTGAGAGCGCCAAACCTGAGTCATCCCGTAAAGGGTCATTCTATGTCACGAAAAAATCATCCCCCCCGATCACTTGCGGCCCGCAGGTACCACTACCAAAAACAAAAGCAACAGCGTCTGGCCATTCTGGTACTGGCAGCCCTGATGTTGCTGGCCTTAATCGGGGGCGGCATCTGGGGCGCTCTGCAAATCATTCCCCAGATCATCCCCAATGTAATGGCGCAAAGCCTGGAAGCCTTGCCCGAGATGCCCAAGCTATCCGGTTTTTCTCAAAAATCGAGCGATACCAGCGCCTTTGATGCCTACATGAACCGGGATTTTGGGCTGCTCAAAACACCCAGCCTGTTGTACTACCACAACCTGGATTACACCCTGCTCAGCCATCCCTCGGTGGGCTCCCTGCAAGAGCAACTGTTACCGGTCATGCCCGTGGCTGAGGATACGGCCCTGAAGGCCCAATTGGAAAGCATTGTGGCCGCCTACCCCTCGGATCGCTTTAAAACCCACCTATACTTCTATAATCCCCAGGATCGCAGCTATGTGGATATCAACGGCTTCGAGCCGGTGGCCGCGGCCAGCGTGATCAAACTGCCCTTGCTGCTGCAATACCTGATGAGCGTGGATCGCAACGTTATGACCATCGACACCCCGCTCCTCTACGCAGAGTATCACCGGGCGGGAGGGTCAGGCGACCTGCAATTCAAGGACTCGGGCAAGGAGCTGACCGCCAACGACGTGGCCGGGCAGATGATTCGCATCAGCGATAACACCTGCACCAACATGATGATTCATTACCTGGGCGGTACGGAAGCGGTGAACCAAAAGCTGGCCAATCTGGGGCTGGTGCATACCCGCATCCGCAACTGGTTGCCCGATCTCAGCGGCACCAACACCATTTCCCCTTACGAGATGGTCAATATTCTCTACAACATCGATTCCGGCCCGCTCATCTCGGAACTATCCCGCATCAACGGCACGGCCATTCTGGAAAGCACCCATAACCGACACCTCATGGTCTGGTCGCTGCCCCGGGAAGCCCGGGTGGCCCATAAAACCGGCGATGTGGCCACTTCTCTGGGAGATTCAGGCACCGTGTACCTGCCGGATGGCCGCCGGTACTACCTGTCCATTCAGGTAGAGCGCCCTTACAACGATTACAGCGTGCGGGATCTCTTCCATCGGGCCTCCCGACTGATTTACGATCACGTGGCCGCCCAACCGGCTCCCAAAAATCAGTTGCTTCAGCCGTTACAACTCACCCAATCCAGGCAGGGCAGTGAGTCAACAGAACTTTCGGCTGAACCGGGAAACGCCCCGAGTAGCCAACCCAATTAGGCCAGTCCGTACCGGGTCAAGCCTGCGGTATCCCACGGCAAGCTCCCACAGGAGCCAATGACTAACGGCCATTATTATCCCGAGTTCGTTAAACTCAGGGCGAGGGATACAGGCGTTGCCATTCCCGATGGGCCAGTTCCACCAGATCGCTGGCCTGATAATGGTTCAGGTAGCCCTGAAACAGGAAGGAGCCCGGCCCTTTGTAGCCTTCAAACCACAGGCGAATGATCTCCACGGCCCCGGGATAGCGCATCAGTAAATCCTGAATATCCTGCACGGCCTCAAAGGGGCCGCCATTCAGCAGGCCGATCATCTTGGTGTCCTGCTCCCCCCGATCCGAGAGTTGCAAGGCCCCAATCAGGCGAACTTCATCCAAAGTGCCCCGTTCCCGGGCCGGGGCCAGAGTGATCACATCCATAGGGTCGCCGTCTCCCCCCTTGTCCTTGGGCAACAGCGTTTGCGGAATAAAACCGTAGTTCATGGGATAAGGCAAAAAGTTAATGCGACGGGGCACCCCCTCAATGGCATCGTGATAAAACAGACCGGTTTCCGGGTCAGTTTGCCATTTCTCGGTGGTTCCGGCCGGGATTTCCACCACCATTTGGTACAGGCCCCGGGGACTTTTATAAGGCACCCCATGCACCGGATTCACCCCGGAAGGGAGTTTTTCGGGTTTATTTTCCGGGCCGGGTCTCTTTTCCGGTGAATTGTCTGGCGAACTGCCTTGCGCGTGGTTGTGTGGATTCATGCCGTCTGCCCGCTCTCTTGTGCTTTTATAAAACAAACCGGGTTGCAAGGCATACTGTAGCACAGCATCAGCGGCTTGGCACAGACGGGCTCAGTGGGCGAAGCGCCCTCTCAAGTTTACGGAGGATCGCCTACAACCGGGTCGGGTACCGTTGCACCGGCAAGGCAAACATCAGGGCGGTGGCGGTTAAGGTCAGGTGCAGCACATTGTCGGCCATATTAAACTGCATGCCCAGCACCCGGCCCGTGGGGCTCAAGAAGCCAGCCAGGGTCAGCAGGCCATAGACGATGGCAAACCCCAGCACCAAACGCCGTGAAACCTCCCATTGCACCCCAAACCCGGCAGCCAGCAGCACCAGCCCGGAAATCAGGTGAAACAGGTTGTGAACGGTATCCACCATAAAAACGCCAAATAACATGCCATCGGGGGCAAAGGCCGGAATGCCGCCCAATATCCCGACGATAAACAACAAGGCACCAACGACCTTCGCGTATATGCTAACCATAACGGCTCCTCCATAAGGGGATGCGGGACCTTTGAAAAAGGGGGGTGTTGTTGAATCAGGGGAGAAAGACCAAGACCCGACCACAAGGCTGAACCAGAACCCATCGGGCCCGGACTTATTGATCGCCATTGCTAAAAAACAATGGCATTTATACCCAATTCATACAAAAATAACACCGCAAATTTCCCCGGGCCATTAGCCAGCGGTCTAGAAAAAATGCAATCCCAGGGGTATGACTACTCGTTGCCCATGGCCGCGAAATAGTTCCGGCAGGCCATATCCAGCATGGCCTCCGTCAGCACCGGAGGCGTTTTTTGGTAGGAGGCGGCATTCAAAACCTGCTCCAGCAAATCCCGGGGCTGGCACCCCCGAAACGGACGCTTGCCCCGGTAATGCTTCTCAATCAGCCGATCGACCTGGGCTTCATCATAGGCAATCTGGTACTTGTGGCACAGCATCTGGAAAATCTGCTTGAACTGGGTTTCATCCGGGTCTTTCACATGAATTTTATAGGGAATCCGCCGCAAGAATGCGTCATCCACCAGAGACCTGGGGTCCAGGTTGGTGGAGAAGATGATCAACTCATCAAAGGGCACTTCAATTTTCTGGCCGTTGGGCAACACCAGAAAGTCCACCCGCTTTTCCAGGGGAACGATCCACCGGTTTAACAGGTCAATGTGGCTGATCCGCTGCCGCCCAAAGTCATCAATGAGGAACACCCCGCCATTGGCCTTCATTTGCAGAGGCGCTTCCGAAACCCTCAATACAGGGTTGTACTTAATCTCCAGGGCGTCCATCATCAGTTCCCCGCCCACCATGACCGCCGGACGCTTAATCTCAATCCAGCGCTGGTCGTACTTGGCGATGAGGGCGTTGTCTCCGGGCACCGGATCGTGGTTTTGGGGATCGAACAACTGCAGAATCTGCCCTTCCACAAACAGGGCCTTGGGAATAAAAATGTCGTGGTTAAAGCACAGGGCCAGTTTTTCGGCGATGGTGGTTTTCCCGTTTCCGGGTTCGCCATACAAAAACAACCCTCGCCCGGAGTTGATGGCCGGGCCAATGGTATCAAACAGGGTCTCATCAAAAATCAGGTCTTTAAAGGCCTCGGCCAGAACGGCGTAATCCGGCTTTTCATGGCGAATGGCCTGGGCACTGACTGAAGCCAGATAATCCTGAAACGGCACCGGGGCGGCCCCGGCGTAGGCGGAAATCTCCCGGGCCATAATGGCCTTTTCCTGCCCCACTTCGCTCAGGATATAGAGGAAGTCTCCCATGTTGGAACTGTTCTTGTGCATGACCAGCAGACGGCTTTTCAAGTCGGCCAGAATGCTTTCCACCAGCGAAAAATGCAGGCAAAGATCCGTCGCCAGCTCTCGACCGGTCATGGCCCCTTTGGCCAGCATGATTTTCAAGATTAGCTCTTCCACCACCACCTGCACCAGACCGGTTTCCGACAGCGTTTTGGGTACCGCGGGCACAAAGCGGTTTACCGGTGGCTGGGCCTGCCTGGCGGCGGCATTGTCCATGGCGACCTGATACTGATCGAGAATCGAAGACATTCAGCTCATTCCTTTACGACTTTTTTCCAAAAGCTAACAGCACTTAGAAAAACAGTACCCACATTCGCCTAATCGGAAACCAAGCCTTACGATTTATTTCGTAAACAATTGCCACGGAATCCGAAAGCGCTCGTTTTAAAACCGCCGTTCTGAGGTACTTGATACATAGCGTCTATGTTTGAGTTCAGTGAGCAAGTTTGGTTATTGAAGACAGCAGTTAGTGAAGACATCAATGGAAGTGAAGCGAATGCGTGCAAGTTTAAGCGGTAATTTCACCATTCAATTGGTGGGGCTGATTATCATCTCCCTGATGTTCGCCGCCCTGGGTGTGGACATGGCCTACTACTTCGCGGCCCAAAACCAGCTGCAAACCAGCGCCGATAGCGCCGCACTGGCTGCCACCACCGAACTGTACCGGAGCATTGAAGTCGATCCGACCGCCAAGCGAGACGACGCCGAAGCCGTGGCGGTTGATCTGGTTCAGGCCAACAACGCGGCCCTGACACTAGCCAGCGAGGACGTGGCCTTTGGCTTCATCGATCCGGTTAGCAAGCAGTACAAGGCTGCCACCTTTGGCACGCCCAGCACCAATCCTGACTACAGTGCCACCGGCGGATACAACGCGGTTCGGGTCACCGTAAAACGCCGACAGGGAAGCGTGAACGATCCGCTGCCCACCTTTTTCGCCAACATGTTCGGGGTCAACCACATGGACACCGAAGCCAGTTCGGTGGCCCTCATTGACCAAACCGTCAACGGCATCACCAATGGCGGATTACGCCCCATGTACGTGTGCGAGGCACAATTCAACCGGGCCATGCAGGATGGCATCCCCAGCAATAACGTGGTGCGCATTTACGGGGATCACGTGGAAGTGGATGGCGTGCAAAATCAGGCGGGATGTCCCGCCATGGGCTCCGGGAACTGGGGCTTTGCCGACCTGCGTAACTGTAGCCCGGATGCCGTCGGCAGCAGCACCATTCGGGACTGGCTAGCCACTGGCTTTCCAGGAAGCGTCAACGTGGGCGAGTGCTACAGCAGCAGCCCCGGTAACTTTATTTCCAGTGCCAGCAACGAATTGGACAAACTCATCAGCAACGGCACCCTTTTTCCCTTGCCACTGTATGACAGCTGGTCGGGGGGCGGCTCCAACACGTCCGTGAATGTCAGTGGATTTGTGGGCTTTAAAATCACCGGATACAAAGCCAATGGGTCCGCCGCCAGCCGTTACATCGAAGGTCGTTTTGACCGGTACACCTGCAAAACCGGCTGCACCACCGGTAACAGCAACAATGGCGGAACGACCACCCCCGGCGGCTCCGTGGTAAAAATCAGGCTGGCGGCCCTGTAAATCCTGCGGGCAACCTTGCCAATCCAATTTTCGGATTGCCTGAAGGCCTGTCCCGGCGTGCCGCCCTACTGGCTGCGTCGGCAAGTCACCCGGTACAGGGCCTTGGCCACCGGCACCCCGTCCAGAATGTATTCGGCCACCAGCTCCCCTTCCAGGGTCTGCTCATCCATGTAGGAAACCATCAGGGTCTCTTCCCGCTTCCACAAATTGTTGGTTTCGTACTGGTAGCTGGTGTTGATCACCGCCATGGGGCCATAAATCCGGGAAGGTCGCTCGGAAATGCGGAACAGACGCACCCGTTCCGGCTCGATGTTGATGCCAAAATTATCGTAAACCACTTCCGCCAGCGTACCGGATTCCATCCAGTCCCCGCAAAATTTATCGGCATCAAAGGCCGTCTGCATGGCCTGAATTTTTTCGTCCCGCTGCCGGATTTGCAACTGCAAATCATCGTTGCGCATTTTCTGGCGCAAAATCTCTTCCTGCTTGTACTGGCTGAGCTTTTCAGCGTCAATCAACTGCTTCTGCAGGCGGGCTTTATCATCCAGTAACTTGAATTTCTCGTTCTCGTTAAAGTTCTCACGCTGCTTCTGAATTTGCAGGGTCAAATCCCGCACTTTCTTGTGGAACAGGCTGTTGGCGCTGTACAGGTGCGAATTGAGCTTCTCGGTTTCCAGCAGCTTTTTGTAGAGCTGGTCTTTTTCCTTGTTCAGCTTGTGAACCAGATTAACCACGTTGGCAGCCCCCCCGGCGGCGGAGGCTCCCCCGACATTGGGTCGCTTGGGCACGGCGGCGTATGGCGATTTCTGAATCACCTTGGCCGCGGAGGTCACAGGGTTACTGCTGGTCGCAGCGGATTCAGGCGGTGAAGCACCGGCGGGCAGCGTGGCTTGCGATCCCGTTTGTCCTGCAGCCGTGGGGCGCACCGCCCGGGGCCTGGAATTTTCCAGCGGGGGCAGGCTAATCAGCTGCCGAATCTCTTCAATGGTTCTACCCAGGGCAATGTGCTTTTTGATGTTCTTGAACAGGTTGACGTGATGGGGACTGTACTGCTTGCGACCGTACTCATCCACCGGAATTTCAAGACTCAGTTCCCGTTCCCAGGTCAACAGATCACCCTCTTGTATATCGTATTTTCGCAACGACTCTAAAGCGGTATCAACGGTGTACAATCTGGTGTCCCCTATATCTTGATGGCATCCCACAGCCCCTATTGTATCTCGGAGCTGCTCAGCCTGTAAATATTACACTTGTCATATCCTCTGGGTGAAGGAGTCCTGAGCCCGAGTCGGAATTTGACAGGCCTGTGTTCGGCAGGGCCGGTGCTGGGTTCATTATGTATTTGGATTGATGAATGTATTGTAAATATCATTCCCCAAAATAAACACAATAAGGGCCAGCAAGCCCATAAAGCCAGCCTGGGTAAACCGCTCCCGCAGTTCCTGTTTGACCGGAGAGCCCTTCAGGGCCTCAATCAGCAGGAAAAAGATGTGCCCGCCATCCAACGCCGGAATCGGCAACAGGTTCATCACCGCCAAAATGGTGCTGATAATGGCGGTCAGCATCAGGCCGGTTTGCACCCCGTTCTGATCAATCATGCTGGCGCCTTCTTTCACGATGCGGATGGGACCCGCCAGTTCTTTTAACGGCATTTGGCCGGTAAACAACTTGCCAAAGGCCTCAAACTGCTTACCAATGACATTACCCAGAAAACCCGTGGTCCGAATGGCGCCATCGACCGGGTTGTGAATGGCATCGTAACGCTGCACCGCGGCCAACTGAATGCCAATGGTGCCCTTGGCGCTGGGAGTCACGGACAAAACCACCGGCTGGCCATTCCGCAGCACCTCCACCGGGATGGTTTGACTGGCCTGTTTTTTGAACATGGCTTGCACATTGTAGGTCATGGCGCGATAGTCTTTACCCTGAATGGGCGCATCCTGAATCTTTTTCAGCTCATCGCCCTTGCGAAAACCGGCCTGGGCCGCCGGAGCGCTTTCGCTGGTCACCCCAGCCACCATCACTTTACGCTCGGCTTCCCCGCTGGGATAGCCCCAGTTCATAAACACAAAAAACATCAGCGCCCAGCCCAAAATGGCGTTCACCGTCACACCGGCCACCATCACCGCAAAGCGGGACAGCAGGGGTTGGTTCTCAAAACGCTGGGGAGAGTCGGGAGGCAACGGATTCTCCGGGTCATCATCGGGAAAAGAGACATAGCCGCCAAACAGGCAGGCGTGAATACAGTACTCAACCTCTCCGATTTTTTTAGACCACAGGGTGGGCCCAAAGGGCAAGCCGAACCCGAAGCGTTCCACCTTGATGCCGCACTTGCGGGCCACGAAAAAATGCCCCATCTCATGGGCGATGATCAGCACGCTGATGAAAATCAACATGGTCAGGATGGAGCCGATCTTGGACAGATCCGGAATAGCCATTAATTCGTACATGGACTGCGGGGGCCTCTTCTTTTCAAATCAGAACCTTTATTCACGCCGGATATTCAAGCCGGAGTCCCGTCACTCCTGAGCCGCGGGGAAACACAAGGCCTCAGGAGGCAATCCCTGCCTCAGAACGCTCCGGAAATCAGGCAGGCAGGATTGACGGACTGGATTTATTCTACCAAATTCAAGCGCTGAAATCCCCTTTAAATTCCGTGCGCCCTGCCCATCCAATGCAGGCAAGGCCAAAAGGCGGATGATATCAGGGTTCCTCTTCCTAAAACCAGCGCCACTGGCCCATCAAGAAATCCACCAACCAAAAGGCCACGACAAAGGCCATCAACATCTGGAAAAAGCCCGCCCCCCACAACCGTCGCCAGAAGCCCGGGTCCCCATGGGGTCGTTCGGAAAACCGGGTCAGCAATTCCTGCCCGGCCTTCAAGCCGCTGCGCAACTGGGCCTCACTGGGCGGTTTGGTGGTAAAGTGCCGTTGCAACCACAAGCCCGCCGGACGCCAATAGGAAAACACCAGCCAAGCCCAGAGTGCCGTATACAAAAGCAGCCCCACCGGGTTCAGCCGGGTCGCTCCCATGTAAACAGCCAGACCCAGCAATTGCATCCCCCCCAGCAGCATCAACAAATTCGTTCCGCAACGGCGATGCTCCCGGGGCTGCTGGCGAACCACCGCATCGGTCAGGGATAAATCACGCTCCAAAGCGTTGATGGTCATATGCTCGGCGGCATGCAAACCGGCCAACGGGCTTAACCGCAGTAGAACCAGCAAGGTGGTCAGCAACAATCCCATTTGCAACAGGGCCTGCTCCTGACCGGGCAACCCCAACACTTGAGGGAACAGGGCCACAAGGGCGCTGTAGACAATCAGGCCCACCCCGTCCATCAGGCGGGCCAGCCCCCCGAACAAAGCCCCTGTGGCCAACAACCCGGGCCAACCAGCCCCCACGTTGTAATAGCCACTGGTCATGTACACCCCCAACGGGGTGGCCAGTCCCCCCACCCGAGCGGGTCGCAAGGTCTTACGGGCCAGTCGGGACAGCCGATCGGCACTGGCGCACTGACCCGTGTAACGACCTTTGGCGTCTACAAGCGGAACAAACGGCAACCCGGTCTGTTCTATCAAGTCGGCCACCCCCCCAATGCTGGCGTCGAGTAGCAGGCAAGAAACCGCAAAAGCCTCCGGCTCCTGTCGGTAGGCCTGACTCAGCCAATCTTTCGGTAAACTTTGCGCATCCAGAATTTGCCCGCTGGCGATACCCCCCACCACCTGACGCCTGGCACCCAGCAGCACCACAAAACCACTGACCGCCAGACATCGCAGTACCTCTGACAAGGGGGCCGTCACCGGCAAAGCGGGTTTGGTCTCCGCGACAACCTCAACGCCCAGACGTGCGTGTTGCGTTTTCAGTATGTCCAGGGACTCAACGCCAGACGGGATATGCATGAGAGGCCTTCAATCGGTAGCTTGCTCTCATTATAAAATAAACCGATAGTGGGAATCCCCCTCAGAGCCGCCACAGGAACAATGGCAGGCCAAGCCGGAATCACCCGCTGGTCGCTGACAGCCGCTTACCCGGCAGTCGCGGGCTCAGCTAACCTTCAGGTTGGCGTCCGACAACAGGCGGTTCAGGTAGCTCATGTGCCGGGGTGGGCCTTCCAGGCGGACATTAAAACCCCGGATTTCGTTGTTGTCGGCATAAATGGGATCAATGGCGTTGATGGCCACTTTTTTGGCCTTTTGCACGTACTTGTTTAAAAGGCCAATTTTGTGGGTGACGCGCAAATTTTCCGTCACCAATAGTTCTTGGGTCGTTGTTTCCATCCGACACACACCTATTGTTATAGAAGGAACAGAGGTTGCAGTACTTTCTTACGTAAAACAGGAATGGCAGCGGTTAATGGATGATGACTACTTTAAACATACCAGTACATTCCTCTCATCTCCATTATACGGATAGAGGATTTTTTGCGTTTATCCTGTAACAAAATTAAACGCAATTTTACATAACTTTGTACTCACCCAAAGTGTATGTATCTATTCAGTTTTGGATGACTTGACAGCTTGAACTTCGCCTTAACCGGCTAACCGTCTGCAACTGATCTCGAACTCTCTGACGTATACGCTCCTTCGATAAAAACATTCCCGCCAATCCGGGGAAATCATCCAGGAACCGCTTACGCAGTTCCCATCTAAACCTTCTAGTCAGCCATTAAACAGCCAATTTCGCGTTCAACTTTTCCCAATCCGCCTTGAACAGGCTCATGCCCTTCTCGGTCAGCGGGTGTTCATACATTTGCTTGATCACTTTAAAGGGGATGGTGGCGATATCGGCACCGGCGGCGGCAGCCTGAGTCACATGCAATGGGTGACGAATGCTGGCCGCCAATATCTTGCTGGAAAACCCGTGCTGGCGCATCAGATCCACCGATTCCGCAATGATTTGGGTGCCATCAAAGCCAATGTCATCCAGACGGCCCACGAAGGTGCTGATCAGGGTGGCGCCGGCATTGGCCGCCAATAACACCTGATTGGTGGAAAACACCAGGGTCACGTTGGTGTGAATGCCTTCCTGGGAGAACCACTTCACGGCCTTCATGCCTTCCACGCAAAAGGGAACCTTTACATAGACATTGGAAGCCCAGGTGGCAAACTCCTTGCCCTCTTTAATCATCTGCTCAGCGGACTCCCCGATCACTTCCATGCTCACCGGGCCATCCGGCACCAGCTCGCAAATTTCCCGGATGACGCTTTTGACATCGCCGCTGCCATTTTTGGCCAGCAGGCTAGGGTTGGTGGTCACCCCGGAAATGACGCCCAATGAGGCGGCTTCCCGAATTTCTTTCAGATCAGCGGTATCCACAAAAAGTTGCATAAGGGGATGGTCATCCTTCATTCACGTTCAATGCCACGCGGTGCCTTGCGTTCAGCCAGATCTGTACCACTCATCCTGTCAGCCCCGTTCATAAAAGGACACATCTCAAGGGTACTTGCCACACAAAGCCATCGCATCTTACCAGAAAAATCATCTACGACAAAAAGGCATTGGTAAAGTTTTTTACACAAGCAATCCAGAATCAAACCGCCACTTGCAAGGCGTCCCTCCCTGAGAAGGGGTGTACAGCCCCTCTAAGCCCCAACAGACCCTCGGGCATTTCTTGCAAGCTCAAGCGTAAACACTACGCCTCAGGCATTCAGGGGATAGCCGAGGCCCTTGCGGTCAGGTAAACTGAAAAGAGCGTTTGGTTTTATGATTTTTATCGCTAAAACCCAGCGGTGCGAATGACGAAAAAAGGAACCGGATTGCATTTTCCTCATCTATATTGCACCAGCCTGAAATTCGGAGTTTAGTCGAATGACCCATCATCATCAGCCCTGTCCTGCAATCAAGCAAATCGCCGCAAGCCTGCTGCTGGGTACCCTGCTGCTTGGACAGACGCCGGTGACTGGACTGTCCTTCGCCCAGCAGGCCGGTTCCACCGTACTGAAGGGAAATGTCATTCAGACCAACAAGCGAAACAACACCCCCACCGTAAATGAAGACGACATCAAGGACATCCCTCTCGGCAGCACGCTGGATATGGTGATTTCCACCGCCGTGACCACCGGGGTCAGCGTGGAAGGGGACGAGTTTTTCGGGAAAGTCAGCAAGGACTACACCGTGGACGGCAAGGTGGTCATTCCCAAGGGCACCATCGTGCATGGGCTGGTTGAAGAAATGGAAGGCCCCAAGCGGGCGGGCCGCAACGGCTACATCAGCACCAAGTTTGATTACATGATTACCCCGGATGGCCGGGAGATTTCCATTGAGGGCAAAAACACCACCCGAGACCCCAAATTAAAGGCCGCCGCCAAGGTGGTAGGTCGGGCCTCCGGCTTTACCGCCGTAGGGGGCATTGCCGGTGCGGTCATGGTACTCAAATACGGCGGTCTGGCGGCCGTGGCGGCCTCCAATGGCTATGCCCTGGCCGGGGGTGCTGCTGTCGGTGGCACCATCGGGTTGACTGCCGCCATGCTGACCAAAGGCAAAAGCGCCATGATTCAGCCCGGTGCTGAAATCCGGGTGAAGCTGGCCGAAGATTTACACTTGCCCACCATGAATATGCCGGACGCCTCCGCTGAAAACTACGCCCTGGAAGGCCTGAAAGTCAAAGTGCTGGGCCTTCGCTTTGACAAGGACCCCTTTGGGGAGCCCACCGAGATCAATTTGACCCTGGATGTGACCAATCACACCGAAAACACCTTCTCCACCTTTGAAATCGGGCTGGAGGACGAATACGGCAACCTGTTCTACCCCTCCCCGTTTGGCGATACCGGCATGTGGTTCAGTAAAATCACGCCCAATACGCATGTCACCAGCAACATTACTTTCAATGTGGACAACATCAAGACCGCCCACAAACTGGTCTTCTTTAAGCAGTATAGCCGGGAGCCGCTGGCCAAAATCGCCCTGACCGACGCCATGGTGACCGATAAAAAAAGCGGACGCGGCAAGAAAGCTGTGCAAGCCACCAATAATTAAAGGTTGAAGGCAAGCCGCAGGCTTCTGTAAGATAGAGTGACGTCGGACACACTCGGCACTACCGGCACCGTTCCCTGTTGTTTGTGGAACCCGTTGCTTGTAGAAAATGTTTCAGTGTGTAAGATTATTTGAGCATCTTTTGCAAACTCGTCCCTCACTGATTTTTTATTCACTGAAGAGAGCAGAGCGCTGCAAATATTGCCGCTTAGTTTGGTATTGTCTGTATCACCCACGTGAAACCATTATTAAAGGAGAAAGAACTACATATGCCAGTCGCATCCCTACAAGAGTTGCTGGAAGCCGGCGTCCACTTCGGCCACCAGGTTCACCGCTGGAACCCCAAAATGAAACCCTACATCTGGGGCGAGCGCAACGGTATTTACATCATCGATTTAACCAAAACCAGCCAACTTCTGGATCAGGCCTATGAGTTCATGAAGAAATCCGCCGCCCAGGGCAAGAAAATCGTGTTCGTGGGCACCAAGCGTCAGGCTTCCGACATCGTGGAAGAAGAATCCACCCGTTGCGGCGCCTACTTTATCAACAAACGCTGGTTGGGCGGTACCTTGACCAACTTTGAAACCATCCGCACCCGAATCAACAAGTTGCGTGAACTGGAAGAAATGCGGGATAACGGTCACTTCGAGCGCCTTGGCAAAAAAGAAGTGGCTGTACTGACCCGTCAGCTCAGCAAACTGGAACGCTCCTTGGGCGGTATTAAAGAAATGCGTGGCATGCCCGACGTTCTGTTCGTGGTTGATCAGCGCCGTGAGTCCATTGCTGTGCAGGAAGCCACCAAAATCGGCATCCCCATTGTCAGCATGGTGGACACCAACTGCAGCCCCGACAATATTAAATACGTGATTCCCAGCAACGATGACGCCACCCGCTCCATCCGCCTGATCTGCAAGAAGATGGCCGATGCCATCATCGAAGGCAACGCCAGCCGTGAAGATCACGTGAACAGAATGCGCAGCGGTCAGGCCGGTACTGCGGTCAGCGTTGAGGAAATGTCTGGTGAACAGTCTGCTGATACCGTGAAGGCCGAAGAACGTGAAGTGGTCGCTGCCGCAAACCAGGAAGGTTAAGGCAGGCTCGGCGCTTGATGGCGTCTGAGGCAACCACCGTCATATTCAAATCATTCATTTAAACATTGATTTTAAATATTGATTTTAAAAAAGGAATCAATCCCAAATGGAAATTACAGCATCGCAAGTAAAAGAACTGCGTGAAAAAACCGGAGCCGGCATGATGGATGCCAAAAAGGCGCTGGTGGAAGCAGGCGGCGATATGGACAAGGCCGCGGAACTCCTGCGGCAAAAGGGTATTGCCACCGCTGAAAAGAAAAGTGGCCGTACCGCCGCTGAAGGCCAAGTGGCTTCTTTGATCTCCGCGGACGGAAAAGCCGGCGCCATGGTTGAAGTCAACTGTGAGACCGATTTTGTGGCCAAGGGTGAAGCCTTTTTGGCCATGGTCGGGGAAGTCAACCAGCAAGTGCTGGAAGAGGCCCCCGCATCGGTGGAAGCCCTGTTGACCCAACCCAGCAAAGCCCTGGCTGGCAGCACCGTACAACAGTACGTAACCGAGAAAATCGCCGCCATTCGGGAAAACCTGAGCATTCGTCGCTTTGTGCGTTACCAGCGCGAAGGCCACGGGGCCGTTCACTCCTATATTCACACCGGTGGTCGGGTGGGTGTTCTGGTAGAAATTCAGGCCAGCAAGCCGGAAACCGCCGGAAATGAAGCCTTCAAGCAACTGCTGAAAGATGTGGCCATGCAAATCGCCAGCGCCGCACCGGAGTTTGTGACCCGTGCCGACATTGATCCGGCTGTGGTGGAGGAAGAAACCCGGGTGGAAATGGGCAAGGAAGACTTGGCCAACAAACCCGAAGAGATCCGCCGCAAGATTGTGGAAGGCCGTGTTTCCAAAATTCTGGGTCAACGCTGCCTGATTGAACAACCGTTCGTCAAGGATCCTTCCCAGTCCGTGGATGATGTGATCAAGGCCCGCGCCACTGAGCTGGGCGATCCGGAAGTCTCGGTGGTTCGCTTTACCCGCTATGCGCTGGGCGAAGGCATTGAGAAAAAAGAAACCAACTTTGCCGAGGAAGTGGCAGCCGCCGCCCGCGTGTAAAGCTCCTTTTAAAAAACCCCTCCCATTCCAGGGAGGGGTTTTTTTCAGAAAATAAGCTTCATTTTTTTGTAACTTTAAGACCAACGAGTGTGACAGCCCATGACCCTGACCGATATTGAGACCTTGACCATGACCCAACCAACCCCACCCGCCCACAGCATCAAATACAAGCGTATTCTCTTAAAAATCAGTGGCGAAGCGCTGATGGGCGATCAGGGCTTTGGCATTAAGCCGGAAGTCATCAGCCTGGTGGCGGACGAGATCGTGGAAGCGGCGTCCCTCGGGTGTGATGTGGCCGTGGTGGTGGGCGGCGGTAATATTTTCCGGGGCGTGCAAAACTCCACCAAGCTGGGCATGGACCGGGCCGCAGCCGACTACGTGGGCATGCTGGCCACGATTATGAACTCGCTGATCTTGCAGGAAACGGTGAAATCCAAGGGCATGCAGGTTCGGGTCATGAGCGCTATCGGCATGGATCGCATCGCGGAGCCTTACATTCGCCTCAAAGCCGTTCGTCACCTGGAAAAAGGCCGCGTGGTCATTTTTGCGGGCGGTACCGGCAACCCGTTCTTCTCCACCGATACCACTTCCGCCCTGCGGGCCGCCGAAATTGGCGCGGATGTGATTATGATGGCTAAAAACGGGGTGGACGGCGTTTACGATAAAGACCCCAAAACCAACCCGGATGCCATTAAATTTGACACCCTAACCTATGATGACGTGCTGATGAAAGACCTGAAGGTCATGGACCAGACCGCAGTGACCTTGTGCAAGGAAACCCGGTTGCCCATTCTGGTTTTTGACTTCAACCAGCAAGGGGCCATCAGCCAGATTTTGCAAGGGGAAAAGATCGGCACCTACATCGGCGGGGCCTCTTGATTCCCAATTCCGGGGTTCCTTATTCCGGGTGCCTTTCCAGATACCGTTCGTAGGCCTTGCGACCTTCATCCCGCAAGGCGTCAGCAGCCGGGGCCAGACCTTTGCGCTCGTACGAGAGCGCCCACTCAAAAAGCCGCTTTGCCTCTAAAAGGTCATCAGAACCGAAGATGTTACTGTTGAACGCCAAATCATTGATGTCAACAACCATTTGCTCAACACCTCGCCAAAACGGATAGCAGAATTCAATTCAATAAAACTGATACAATTCGCGGTCGCCATTAAATACTTGCGCTCGTCAAAGCACCGTGTATCAATAATTGTTTTATTTTAGCTCATGCTTAATGATTTGAAAACGCCTTATCCATTACCAATCCAAATTATATAACATCTCCCCCTTGTCCTTCCCTTGTAAACATTGGCAATGTTTCACATATAACTGTTTTTATTATTTTATAACTTTATAACCATTACATTGCGCAATATAGGAGAGAATTATCATATGGTAATGCCCAACAATATCAATATTGGGATTCTCAATAATCAGATTCAAAGAGTCAAAAACGGTAGTGCTGGTTTTATTGGTCGACTGGAAAATATGCTCTCAGGGACCAAGGATGGAAAGGTGAACAAAGCCGAATCCCAAGAAGCATACGATGCACTGTTGGCTCAAGCCGGTGACCAAATTCCACAAGAAATCAAGAACCGCTTTAAGGATGGCCAGGCCTTTGCCGATCAATTCGAACAAATCGATGTATTGGGCGTTGATGATGGCTATGTCGACGAGAAGGAATTTGCAAAGTTTCTATCTCCAGAAACCGAGGCTTCTTCCAGTGAATCATCAGCGGAGGATCTCCCAAAACCTGATTCTGAAGCAAAACCTGATTCTGAAGCACAACCTGAACCGGATGAAGACTAAACCCTCCCTTAAAATGGTCTTTATAGCGATCAAACTTTAAACCAACCCAAGAGCCGAGAGCGAATGCTCGGCTTTTGGGTAAACAAGACCGCGCCAAAGGTCAAACAACAAACTCGGTACGCTTCCAAGGCGGCTCCATCCGGATAGCACTTCCAAACGAGGTTGCGCTTGTCACTAGAACAGTGTTAAAAAAGCTGATAGTCCAGACACTAGCCAAAAAACTCGTCCAGCATCTGTTCTCGGTAATCCCACAGGCGCTCCAGTTGAGAGCGCACCAACAAGGCCAGCAAGCCAGCACCCAGCCCCCCGGGCAGGGCGTAGTGAATCACCTCCCGGATTTCCACGCCTTGGGGAACAGCCTCTATAAAGTGCTTGTGCTGCCAAAAGGCGAACGGCCCCAGCTTTTGCGATTCCACAAAGTAAGCCATCGTTTCAACGTGCGTAATTTCAGACAGCCACCGGAACTTCAGCAAACCAAACGGCTGAAGCTGATAGAGCCTGAGCAGGCCGGGATAAATTGTTCGGGGCAACTCATAGCTCTCATCTCGCAAGTGAACCCAGTCCGGGGTGATTTGCCCCACGCTGGACGGATTGGCGAAAAAGGCCCAGGCCACATCCACGGGAATGGGCAAGGTCTGGGATCGAATCAGGCAATAAACTTTCATTACTTTATTTTGCCGGATCTTCCGGGAAAGGGCCAGAGGCTGGCATAAGGCGATTGGCTGGTATGCCACTTTAGACAGAATTTTCCAGAATTCCAAAAACTGTGGCAAAAGGCTACCAAGCCAGACCCCGCAGCCCTATAATGGGTATATGGAAAGAACGTATCTGGATCAGTGCCTGAAGGATGGCTTAACGGTGCGTTGGCCGGATTCGGCCATGCCCCTGAAAGTGTATGTGGCCCCTTTCCGCTGGTACGAAAAATCCAAGCAAAACGAGTCCTACGCCTACAACCAAATGGTTTTCGACGCCTTTGAGCTGTGGAGTAAAGTCTCAGAGGGGAGAGTGCGCTTTCAGCAGGTGGCCCAGCTGGATGGTTCGCAGATTGATGTGAGCTGGCGACGGGTGGATCGCAAGTCCCTGGGGCATTGCCAATATCTGGTCAACCAGCAATCCCTGCTTTATTCGGCGGAAATTAAAATCGGCATCTCCGACGGGCTGGTACACGGCCAATACAATGACATGGACGAGGTCAAGCACACCATTCTGCACGAAATTGCCCACGCCCTGGGGCTCATTGGCCACAGCGACGCAGGCGATGACATTATGTACGTGCCGCATCAATACGGGGTGGTTAATATTTCCCAGCGGGACATTGACACCCTGAAGACCCTGTATAAACTGCCCCCGGCTTTCGATTACCTGGCTGTGGGTCGCAAATTCAAGCTAAAAGAACCCTTTACCCTGCATCAGGTGCTGGATCATCTGGAAGGGCGTAGCGAGGCGGATGGTAAAAAAATCGATTTCATTCCCCCGCCCCCACCGGAAAATCCTGCCGTGTTGCAAAGCCAGCACGATATTTTAAGCCACATGGGGAAATTTCATCTGGCCACCCAGAACATCAAGGTCGATCCAGCCCTTAAAAAAATGTTTCTCGCCAAAAAACAGGGCCCCCCGCTCCAGTAAAAAGCATCACATTTCGCAACAAACCCTTCAGTTCTCCCGGGATTCGTCGATTCCCAGAGGAGAAGACCAACTTTCCTTTTGTCGAAAACGGAAAGGCCCACTTATGGCGTTATTCGCCGATTCAGGCCTACCCAAGATCTCCCCGGACTCAACGCCAGAATAGATGGCACCTCCACCCGTTCAAGTCCGTCAACAGCCCGTGTGACCCAAGTCTAACCCTAAAAGGATTGCCTGATGTCAAATGCCAGCGCCCAACAGGGCAGCACCATCGCCGAATACGCTATCCTGCTGACCCTGGTGGCCGGGGTCTCCATCTATGGCATCCAGTCGCTAGGCTCTGCCATGAGTGGCAATCTCAAGAAGGTGGACAGCATGGGAACCATGAGTTTACTGGCCCCTCTGGGCAAAGCCGGGAGCGCTTCATCGGCCGCGGAAGGCGGTGGACAGCCAGACAGCAACGCCCCTGCAGCTGTGACCTCTCCGTCCCTATTGACCGATCCGCCGACAACCATAGGCATAATCGATGGACAACCGACTACGATCGTTGCGGGTACCGTGGGCAACGGCCAGGTAGTCAGTGATGACCGTCCACGCCCGCCCACAACCCCATCGTCCCCGAACAACGCCAACCCCGGAAAATTGAATGTACCCGTCTCGACAGCGGACTTCCGAGAGACCCAGATCGCAGATGACTCAGACTTTGGAGAAGTGCCCCCCCAAGAAGCTGGTCAAGGCGGCAGCTTTGCCGACCCAGCCCCCGGAGGACAACCACCCGAGGGTTAGTCAACCCAGATCGGGTCTTCCCCAAGACCCGCACCAACCCGAGAAAACACCGCACCTTCTCAAAACCTTTACCACCGTAAGTACCCAAACGGTCAACCAAAAGGCCCACTCATGCCAAAACGCTCCGCACACCCTGGTGTCAGTCTAACCGAATATGGCCTGATACTGGCCTGCGTGGTCTGTGTGTGTCTTGCCGCCCTGCAAAGCCTGGGCTCTCAACTCAGTGGGCAGTTCCAGTCTATCACTGACAAAATTGGGAAAGTCAGCGGCAATTTGGGAAATCCTTCATCGCCAAGCATTCCCAATCCGCCCGCCAGTCCCCCTGTCACAGCGCCCGGGGGTAATCTTGGCATCAATGCCGAAGCCCTGAGTCCCTATCCCAATAACGGCATTGCCGGTTCCGTGGCCGGTACTGACAAGAATAACCCTGCTGGCGGCGTGACCGGCCCCCTAAAAATTAAAAATGGCAAGCCTCCAACGGGAACCAGTAACGGTTCTTCTCCATAAGTCCCGCCTTAAAGGCTTTACACAGCAAAGTACGGCCCCTTCAAATGAACCTCCCCAAATGAATCGTCATCCAATACTCTTCCCCGGAGTCCTCCCCCATCCAGCCAAACAAGCAGGAAACCCACATGTCACGCTCTGTCGCAAAATCCGGAGTCAGCCTCACCGAATATGGCCTGATACTGGCCTGCGTGGTCTGTGTGTGTCTTGCCGCCCTGCAAAGCCTGGGCTCTCAACTCAGTGGGCAGTTCCAGTCTATCACTAACAAAATTGGCAAAGTCAGCGGCAATTTGGGGAATCGTTCCTCATCTCCTTCATCGCCGGGCATTCCCAAGCCGCCCGCCAGTCCCCCTGTCACAGCGCCCGGGAGTAATCTTGGCATCAATGCCACAGGCCTGAATCCCTATCCCAATAACGGCATTGCCGGTTCCGTGGCCGGTGTTGGCGATAAGAGTCCGGTAGCAGCGACTAACCGATCCTCTAAAACACAGAAGCGAACCAAGCCTTGATCCTCGATGCAGTTACAACCGGAACACGGAAAAGAAAATAAAAACACGCTATCTGCCTGCAAAACTTTCAGGGAACAGACACAGTCCTTCTTTGGATTAGCCGTTCAGGATGTTGCGAGCAATCACAATGCGCTGAATTTCGGAAGTACCCTCCCCGATTTCGCACAGCTTGGCATCCCGCAAGTAGCGCTCCACAGGGAAGTCCTTGGTGTAGCCATAGCCGCCGTGAATCTGAATGGCCGCGTTGGCCGCCCGGGAAGCCACCTCGGAAGCGTACAGCTTGGCCATACTGGCCTCCTTGGTGAAGGGTAATCCGGCCAGTTTCAGGCGCCCGGCGTTGTAAACCAGCAAGCGGGCCGCCTCAATTTCCACGGCCATATTGGCCAGCATAAACTGTATGGCCTGAAACTCGGCGATGGCCTTGCCAAATTGCTTGCGTTCCCTGGCGTACCGCAGGGCTTTGTCCAACGCCCCTTGAGCAATGCCCACGGCCAGGGCCCCAATGGAAATGCGTCCATTGTCCAGGGTTTGCATAAAGTACTTGAAGCCTTTGCCCTCTTCGCCCAGCAAGTTTTCCGCCGGAATCCGGGCGTTATCAAATTGCAGCGTCCCCCAGTCGGAACCCCGCATGCCCAGCTTCTCGTCCTTGGCCCCCAGCGAAAATCCCGGTGTGTCCTTCTCGAAGATAAAGGCGCTAATGCCTTTGGTGCCAACCCCTTTTTCAGTCACGGCGGTGGCAATGAAGGTTTCCGCGTAGTTGGCGTTGGTAATAAAAATTTTGGTGCCGTTTAGCACATAATGATCGCCCTGCTTTACGGCGGTGGTTTCCGTTCCCCCGGAGTCCGACCCGGCGTTGGGCTCGGTCAGGCCGTAAGCGCCCAGCCGCTTCCCCGAGCATAAATCGGGTAAATACTTGTGCTTCTGGGCCTCATTCCCAAACAGGTAAATGGGCATCACCACCAGAGAGGTATGCGCCGCCACCCCCAAGGCTGTGGAAGCACAGACCCGGGCCAGCTCTTCCACGGCAATGGCGTAACTGAGATAATCCGCCCCGGCCCCGCCGTACTGCTCCTCCACCGGCAGGCCCAGCAGACCCATTTCAGCCATTTCCTGAAAAGTTTCCACCGGGAACCGGCAGTTCCTGTCAATTTCTGCGGCACGTGGCTCCACGCTGCTGACGGCATAGTCCCGAACCATATCGCGAATCATGCGTTGTTGCTCGGTTAAACCCCATTTGTCCTCACTGACGTCTACGGTAAGGGCCATGCTGCCTCCTTAATCTATAACGTCCGCCCAAACTCAAAAGGCGGCTGGTTCCTGAAACGATTCAAAAATGCCTGCTGCGCTTAAACCCGCACTCATTCAGCAAAGCATCCATTGGATGTACCTCTATTGTAAGCCATTCCGAGCCCCGTAGCGCCCCCTGATTTCGGCTACTCCGATAAAAAAACGCGCCCGCCAGATTCCCGAACCTGACTTGACTTACCCATCATTCAACCTATCAGACAAGTAACACTATACGGACTGAACCGCACATTTCAAGGCCCCGACTCCTGAACATCCGATTTGCCAAAAGCATCAGCCTTCATTATCCTGAATAGCAATCCCACTGAATAGCAATCTCAGGAAAAAGTCAGGGCAAGCTGATACCCAGTCCCCCCAGAACCCCTCCCCAGTAATCCCTAGTAAGCCAAGGAACTTCAGGATCATGACCCCCAGCGCCACGCCCGCCGCCTTTATCAAAACCTTTCCGGTTGGCCCCTTGCAATGCAACTGTACCATTATTGGCGATCCAGTCAGTGGGGAGGCCATTGTAGTGGACCCAGGCGGCAGCCCGGAACGCATTATGAGCGTTTTAAACGAGGCCAGCTTGCGGGTGACCCGCATTATCCACACCCACGCCCACTTCGATCACTTTTTGGCCGCCGGGCAAATCCATGAGCAAACCGGCGCCCCGCTTTGCCTGCACCAGGCAGACAAGCCCCTGTGGCAACATCTGGAAATGCAGTGCAGCCGCTTTGGCGTTCCCTTTGAACCGGTTCCCGAGCCGCAGCACTGGCTGGAGCATGAGGAGCCCTTACAGGCGGGCAGCGTCACCGGGCAAGCCCTGTTCACCCCGGGACACACCCCCGGCTCCATGAGTTTCTGGTTTGAGGACAACAACCTGCTGATTGCCGGGGACACCCTGTTTAAAGGGGCCATTGGGCGAACCGATTTATGGGGCGGCGATTACCCCACCATTGAGCGTTCCATCCAGTCGCAACTGTACACCCTGAACGAAAGCGCCAAGGTCATCACCGGCCATGGCCCCTCCACCGTGCTGGGCGATGAAATGCGCCACAACCCCTACGTGCGGGCCCTCCCAAAATAAAGGGGCTCCCCCCTGCGTCTTTCAGACTTTCACTGAAACACGCGTATCGCCAGATGCTGTGCAGCGCCTGATTTGGGTGCCCTAATTTTGATGACCTAATCTTGATGAATGGGTAAAGTCACAATAAACGTGGTGCCAACGCCCACCTGACTGTGCGCCGTCACCTGGCCATGGTGGCGATCCACGATTTTTTTGACAATGGCCAACCCCAGGCCGGAGCCGCCCCCATAATCCTGATCACCGTGCAAACGCTCAAACAGGGTAAAAATACGGTCCAGATACTTTTCCTCAAAGCCAATCCCGTTATCCTGCACCCGAATCTCACAGAACTGATCGTTAATGGGCACGGCGGACACCTCGATTACCGGCGGCACTCCCGGTCGATGAAACTTAAGCGCGTTCCCCATCAGGTTTTGTAGAATCTGCTGCATCTGCACCCCGTCGGCGTCAATGGTCATCATTGGCCCCAGCATCACTTTCCCGTCGCTTTCCCGAATCAGCCCTTCCAGATCGGAAACCACCTCTTCAGCCACCTGCTTTAAATTCACCGGCACAAAGGGCTTTCCCTTGCGACTGATGCGGGACAAGGCCAGCAAGTCATTGATCAGGGTTTGCATTTTGGCGCTGGCCCGCTGCATGCGATTCAGGTAATCGAGGCTTTCCTCATCCAGCCGATCGGCCAGAGACTGTTTTAGATAATCCCCAAAGAGCATGACCTTGCGCAACGGGGCCTGCAAATCGTGAGAGGCCACCGTGGCGAACTGCTCCAGCTCCTTGTTGCTAAATTCCAGTCGGGCCGAGTAATTTTTCAGGGCCTGCTCGCTCAATTTCAGTTCCCGGGTCAAGCGATCCCGCAGGGCTTCACTGCGAACCGCCAGAATCAGATTGGCGCAAGCCGCCAGGTAGGGTTCCAGGTTATCGGCCAAATCCGCCGCGTATCCCTGCGGGCGATTGGCCAGACCCACCATGCCAATCAACTGCTCTCCCTTGTAAATGGGCAGCCCCATAAATGCGTTCAAGGGGGGGTGTCCGTGAGGCAAGCCCCCTCGCCGAGCATCGTGGGCGGGATCGTTGGCAATCACCACTTGCCCAGTCACCATAACCGCACCAAACAGGGTCCTGAGGTTATGGAATTCCATGCCGTTCTCCAGACTTTGCTGATAGAGACGGTTGGTTTCCTCGTTCCAGGAAATATCGGTCAAGAAATCGGTTTTCAGGTAGGGCTGCCCCTCACTGTCCGTAAACACCTCCCCGATAAACCCATACTCACTGTTGGTATACTCCAGCAATCGGTTCAGCAGGTTTTTAAAGACCTGACGGTTATCCTGCGCCCCGATAAACTGGCTTTGGGCGTCGCTGATAATGTGTATGAGCTTGTAGCTTTTTTCCAGCTCCTCCAGCACTTTCTGCTCTTGCTGGTGCAAGTCCAGCTGGTAAAACACCAGACCCAGATAATTGGCCACATCGTGCAGGGCGGCCAGATCGTCTTCTGACCAGAAATGGTCACTGGAGCAATGCTGGACGTTCAAAGCGCCGTACACCTTGCCCAAATAACGCACCGGCAACCGAAAATAGGATCGAATGTGATACCGTTCCAGCAACAGCGATTTCAACTCGGACAAGGCGGCCTGGGTCTGCTCCCCGGGGACCGGGGCATCTTTCAAACACTGGGCGATGCAGTCCAGGAACCCGTCTACCGAGGTAATGGGGGTGGGAAGCGCTTTCAGACAATCCGTGAGATAAAGCCGGGTCAATTCCGCCAATGCCGATGAAAAATCCGAAGCCAGGAAAGGCACAACATCATCCGACGTTCGATACTGATAGGACACCTCCATCGCCGTGCCAGCCCCTTCCGGATGAGGCTTGTAGTAAACCATCAGGGCCCGATCGGCCTGCATTTGCTGCCCCACCAAACGGATGGCCTGATCGATGACCCAATGTACATCCCGGGCCTGAGACGCCAGTTCCAGAATGTTACGGTTCAGCCGTTCCCGTTCCAGATTCTTTTGCAAATCCCGCTGGGCCTGCTTTTGCTGAGAAATATCCATAATCAGCACCACAGCCGAAGCGTTATCCCCCTCCCCCAGCGTGGCCACCGTGACCAGCGCATCCATCCGGCTGCCGTCTTTACGCAAATACTGCTTCTCGAATGCCCGGTATATCCCGGTGGCCTTTAACGCCGTCACCATATCATGGCTGAAATCAATGTACTCCGGCGGTGTGATACGCCACATATTCAACCCTTTGGCAAGATCATCCCGAGTAAAGCCGGTCATCTGCTCGAAAGCCTGGTTAAAATCCACCACGGTGCCGTCCATTTCCGTGTAAAGGATGCCAATTAAATTGGCGTCCATCACCCGCTGCATGCGCAAGCTGGATTGACGCTCCTCGGTGGCGTCAATGGCCAGTAAAATATACCCCACAAACTGACCATCCGGCTGAAACCGGGGAACCCCGTTGTTTCGGAGAAAACGAACGGCGCCATCGGGACGAACCGCCCGATACTCGAAGGTAAACGGCTGTTGTCTGGGAATGGCGGCGCTGTAAATTTCCTTGACGGTTGGTAGCTCCGAAGGATAAACAAACCGCATCCAGCCCTTTTCCACCAGTTCCTGATTGGACTCGTTGGCGAACTCCTGACAGGTGCGGTTGTAATAGACGGCGTTGCCATGGGTATCGGTCAGCACAATGAACGCAGGCGTGGCGTTGGCCAGAATCTCGAAACGGGACTCGCTTTCCACCACCTGCTGGCGCACGTCCTTTAATTCCGTGATATCGGAAACCAGACCCACCACTCGGGGCAGGCCGCCATCCCGTCTGGGAATCACGCTGGCCCGGACATACAACAGACGGTAAGCGCCACTAGCGTGCCGCATCCGCATTTCAAACTCATACAACTTTTGCTCACTCAGGCTCACCTGGGCAAAGGCGCGTAAAAAAGCCACGTCATCCGGATGATACAACGACTCCACATCCTCAAGGCGCAAGGCCTTTTGCTGTTTTTCCAAACCCAGCATGTCATACAGACGATCGTTCCAATAGACTTCACTGGTTCGCAGATCCCATTCCCAAATCCCGTCTCGGCTGGCCGTCATCATCAGCCGCATCCGATCGTCCACCTCCAGCATCTCGGTGGCCAGGGTTTTTCGTTCAATTAAAATGCCCAGCCAATTGCCAAGGGTCTGCAAACAGGCCAATTCAACACCATCGAACACCCGGGGTTCATGGCCCGCCACTTCCAGAACGCCAAAGCCCCGGCCCGGCCCTGCTATCCGCACCGCCACACCACAGGCAAAGTCCTGGTAATCGGGCTGGCCAAAATCGGGGGGCTCCGCATTTAAAACTTCCGGAAAAACCACAGGCTGCTCAGGGCGTGTCGACATGGCATAACTGGCCCATCGGCCAAAACCGGAGGGAAGCAGTTCATCCACTGGATGATGGTTCCACCCCTGATTGGCCCGCAAGATCCAGCCCTGCTGGTCGGCCAGTTCCAGAATGCGCGCGCACGGCAGGCTCAGGGCCCAGCACACATCGTGCGTTACCTGCTCCAACAGCACGGCCAGTGGCAACGCTTGTGCCACTTCACTACTTAAGCGGCTATAAACCGCCTGAAATCGCCCCTGAAGCTCCGCCTGACGCCGCAAGGCGGAAACGTCCTCCTTCAGGGAAATAGCACCATCCGGCTCAACCGGGCGGCCAGCTGATTCTGAGTAAAATTCAAATCCCGAATCTGATTGATCGTGCATGGCTTAAATACAATTGGCCTAAAGCCAGCGGAAGTTGTCTGTAAAAAGACAAAACGCCCGAATGACAGTATGCGTTAGTTAAGCATAAAGACGTTGCCATCTAAATTAGCCAATTCGCTTAAAATACCGCTATAATCCGTGTGCCAGCACGACCCTCCAGAAAGACCCTGAAATGGCTGGAGCCCTATGGCCAAGCGCAAACCGGAGTAACTCCGCCCCATGTCCTTATCGCAGTCCGCCCCGCCTGAGCAAGCCCCAACACCCTCGGTACTGATCAGCGGGGCCAGCAGCGGCATTGGCCTGCGTTGCGCCGCCTTTCTGGCCGAAAAAGGCTACCGGGTCTTTGCGGGGTACCGTCACCCCCCGGACGCCGACAAACTGGCAACGAGGCACCCGGGCATCACCCCGGTGCCGCTGGAATTAACCAGCCAAAGCAGTATTGAGAAGGCCGTCAACGTCATCACTGAAGCATTAAACGGCGCTGGTCTGAACGGGCTGGTGAACAACGCCGGGGTGGTTATCAGCGGCCCGCTGGAATTTGTGTCTCTAGCGGATTGGCGGCACCAACTGGACGTCAATTTAATCGGCCCGGTGACCTTAACCCGGCAATGTTTGCCGTTGCTTCGTCAAAGTCAGGGGCGGATCGTCAATATCGGTTCCGTGGCGGGGATTATGACCCTGCCCTTTCTATGCCCCTACTCGGTCTCCAAGTTGGGACTGGCTGCCCTTTCAGACGCCTTGCGTGTCGAACTCAAACCCTGGGGAATTCAGGTAGCCCTGATTGAACCCGGCAACATCCACACCCCCATCTGGGCCAAATCGCTGCAAACCGCCAAAACCGCAGAAAGCCATTACCCGCCCGACTATACCAAGTTATACGGGCAGGTCATGGACCACGTGAAAGCCGCCTCCCAAAAGGCGGCTGCCCACAGCATCGAAGCCGACGTGGTGGCCCAAGCGGTCTATCACGCCCTCAGCGCCCCTCGGGCCAAAACACGGTACCCGCTGGGCTTGTCGGTTCAAATTCGCCGACTGCTGAGCATGCTTCCCGATCGGGTGCGAGATTGGCTTATCGCCCGGCAACTGGGGCTTTAGGCAAGCGGCTGATTTGAACTTATCGGGATCATCCCGCAATTTACTATTCCCGCTTCAACCTGTCATTCCCGCGGAGGCGGGAATCCAGAATAATGTTGTCATAAGAGGCATTTTTGCAAACAAAGTGAGAATGGCAAATCCCACGTCAAAAGATGACGCCACTCAATATTAAACCTACAGCTTGTGCGGGGTGAAAAAGCGATTCAGGATGGGGATCAGGCGATCCGGGAAGCGCTCGTCATCGTGCGGAGCCACCACAATGCGGGAACAAAACTGCGGGGAACTCAGCCGATTCAGCGTGCCGCAACGGGCCAGTTCCGGGACCAGAATGTTTTGCACGGCCACCACGTTCACCCGACGGCCCAGAGCGTAGCCCACCTCGAAGGCGGTTAGGGGGTCAAATTCCTCGCCGTAGTATATGGCAATCATCAGGTTGGCCCGGTTAATGGCGTCCAGACAGGCTTCCGTGTACAAAATGTCCAGATCTTCGGCGGCGTTACCGGTCAAAACCAGATCAGCCGCCGGTTGCCAATGCTCCAGAGCCCCGTTTTCAGCCAACTCCGGACGAATTTGCTCCGGCATGAACAGCGGGTAGTTGTAGGAGCGCACCAGCTTTGCCACCCGCTGATTAAAAGCGCGTTGCTCGGGGGTGTCAAAAGGGGCGGCAAGGTAAACCAATTCAGTGGAACTTAACATAGTTGTCAGTTTAGCGGAAAGCCCTCCCCTTGAAAATGCGCTGGGTCATTTCAATAGCGGACAGTTGATCCGGGGCAGTGATCTCGGGCAGGCAATTTTGAGCGATTGATTGTTTTTATTAAAAAGTAGGCTGTACTTGGGTAGGAATACCGTGTGTGAGAGCAATGCGAGCCATCGCGTCGAATCTCAACGTTCGCTGAGGGCGTAGACGAGATTCAAAAGCACGGCTGGACCAAACCCCAAGACCATTTCATTGAAGTCATCAGGGTACATTGCGTGTGTGATGCTGTGGGAAGGATGTGGACGGATGCAACAACAAACTCAACAGAGAGGACGGCAAAATCAGGCTCCTGGAAACCCCTACTTGCGGGTAGCGGCCAAAGCGCCGCCCAAACCGAAGCAATCGCTTTCGTATGCTTCATTCGCCATTAACTATCGCAACCGGTCCACCCCGGCCATCCTGCACGATCTGGTGCAGATGGTAGGCTATCAGGCCCAGTCTCTGCTGAAATAAAGCGGGAAAGGAACTCCGGCGGGGAGCGGCCAATGGGGATGGTTTCGGTGGCAAGGGTGTGTTTGTTTCCAAATACCGGGGGTCGTGCTGATCAGGCACGGCCCTTGTGCTAGGATAATGGCGTTTTCGTTTTATGATTCACTCTTTTTTTATTCGCGCTTTGCCCTCTCGCTTTGCCGTTGATTCTACCCAAAGGAGTTTCCACCCATGTCCCCCTCGTCCAGTCAAGCCGTGCCGAACGCAAGCGGCCTGCCCCTCTCCTCCAGCGTTTCCCCCAAAGTGGTGATTGGCATGATTGGCCTCGGTACTGTGGGTTCAGGCGTATTCAAAATTTTTCGGGATCAGCCCGAGATTTTTTTCCAGAAGATTGCGGTGAAAGACGCCAGCAAGACCCGCACCATTGATGATCTGGATTTGGATCTCTTGTCTCAAGACCCCCATGCGGTGGTCAATGATCCGGAAACGCAGGTCATTGTGGAACTGATGGGCGGGGCGGAATTGGCCAGGGATCTGGTAACGGCGGCCATCCGAAATGGCAAGCACGTGGTCACCGCCAACAAGGAACTCATCGCCAAGCACGGCCCCGAACTGTTTGAGCTGGCCCGCCAGCACAACGTGCGCCTTTTGTTTGAAGGGGCCGTGGCCGGTGGTATTCCCATCATCATGCCCCTGAAGCTCTCACTGGGGGCCAACCGCATCCAGGAAATCGCCGGTATTTTGAATGGCACCACCAACTACATCCTGACCAAAATGACCCAGCAGGGCTGGAGTTTTGAGCAGGCCCTGCAAGAAGCCCAGGCCAAAGGCTTTGCCGAAGCCGACCCCACCAATGACGTGGAAGGCTTTGATGTGGGCTACAAAATTTCGGTGCTGTCTCTCATTGCCTTCAAGCAAGTGGTGGACCCACTGGCCATCCATCGGGAGGGCATTACCCACATTACCGCCGAAGACATTGAAAACGCCCGAGAACTGGGCTATGTCATCAAGCTGATTGGTCTGGCCAAGATGACCGACGATGGCCGTCTGGACATTCGGGTTCACCCCATGCTCATTCCCAACCATCACCCCCTGTCCAACGTGCAAAATGAGTTCAACGCCATCTTCGTGAAAGGGGATGCCGTGGGCGATGTGATGTTTTACGGTCGGGGCGCCGGAGAAATGCCCACGGCCAGCGCCGTGGCCGCCGATATTCTGGCCATTGCCACCGGCTTGCTGAAAGGCAATGAGCCCATTCCCTCCATGGTCATCGATCCGGCCATTCCGGCCCAGCTGCAACCGGTGGGAGAAACGGTGAACAAGTACTATCTGCGCCTGAACACCAAGGACAAGCCCAAAGTCATCGGGCATTTGGGCAATGCCTGCGGCGACGCCGGGGTTTCTCTGGAATCGGTCATGCAAAAGGGTATCAATCCCGATGGGACGGCATCCATTGTGCTGCTCACCCAAGCCGTGCGGGAAGATCAGATGAATCAGGCCCTTTCCGCCATTCGGGCGCAGGAAAGCACCCGGGATATCGGCTGCCTGTTGAGGGTTCTGTAATGGCTGGCATATTAGAGCGTTACCGAAATTTTTACGATTTCCCCGCCGATTTTCCCATCATCAGCCTGAACGAAGGCAACACCCCGCTCATTCCCGCCCCCAAACTCTCGGCGGAAGTGAGTCGTTTATCCGGTCAGCCGGGCGTGCAGGTTTTTTTAAAGTTTGAAGGACTGAATCCCACCGGCAGCTTTAAGGACCGGGGCATGACCTATGCCGTATCCCAGGCGGTGGCCGATGGCCATACTCACATCATCTGCGCCAGCACCGGCAATACCAGCGCTGCCGCGGCTGCCTACGGGGCTCGGGCAGGACTGAAAACCCTGATCATCCTGCCCGGTGGCAAAGTGGCTTTGGGCAAGTTGTCTCAGGCCATTATGTACGGGGCGGCCATTGTGGAAATTGACGGCAACTTCGATCAGGCCCTGGACATCGTGCGGGCTCTGGGCGAAACCGGCAAAGTGTGCGTGGTAAACTCCATCAACCCCTACCGGTTGCAAGGCCAAAAATCGGGCGCTTTTGAGTTATGCGACACGCTGGGCGACGCGCCCGACGATTTGTACATCCCGGTGGGCAACGCCGGAAATATTTCCGCCTACTGGATGGGCTTTAAGGAATACGCTGATAAGGGCCTTTCCTCCAAGCGCCCCCGCATGTGCGGGTATCAGGCGGCCGGAGCTGCCCCCATTGTGCTGGGTCATAAAATCGAAAAACCGGAAACACTGGCCACCGCCATCCGCATTGGCAACCCGGCCAGCTGGCAACTGGCCGAAGCGGCCCGGGATGACTCCGGGGGGCGCATTGATTCTGTGAGCGATCCGCAAATTGTGGCCGCTTACCAGTTTTTGGCCAGCCGGGAAGGCGTTCTGTGCGAACCTTCCAGCGCGGCCAGCGTGGCCGGCTTGTTAAAGGCCGCAACGTTATCCCAAGTGCAGGCCCACAGCACCATTGTATGCGTGTTGACCGGCAACGGCCTGAAAGACCCCGACTCGGCCATTGAGTACGGCCACCCCCAACGGGCCCAACTGCCTGCCGATTCCGAGCAAGTGGCCGCCTTCTTCGGACTCTAAAACCCAGAGAATCCCTCTCACGCCCCGGCGTCCCCAAAGAAAGCTGGGCACGATGGCCCCAAGCGCTTCCTATCGGCTTGCGCTGCGCACGCCGTCTTACAAAAAGGAATGGAAAAGCCCCCCTCACCTCAAATTAATTTCGGCGAAATCTAGAGAGCCGGAGCCATCAACTGGGCGCCTTCGGTGTCCACGGTCAAATCGTTGATCGTCATCGACCAACCTTCAGCCTGAATCAGCCCTTGCAGCTTCTCCAGCAGAAACGCGTGGATGACGGTGGGGTAAAAAATGGCCATGGTCGACCCAGAACCACTGATAATCATCCCCAAGGCCCCATCGGCCATCACCAAACGCTCAATGGCATCGTACTCGGCGATTAACTGCCGACGATAGGGCTGGTGCAAGCGGTCTTGCAAACTGGCCCGGAAGGCATCGGGGTCTTCCCGCAACAGGGCATAGGTCAGCGTACTGGCCTTGCGCAAGTTGAAAATGGCATCCGCCATGGCCACGGAAGACGGTAAAATGCGACGGGCTTCCTCGGTGAGAACCTCATAATCGGGGCTGACGGTCAGCACCCGCCACTCCAAGGGCCAAGGCAGGGGATAGGGCCGTTCATCATACAGTACCACCCCACCCAGCAGGGCCGGGGCCACGTTATCGGGATGCCCTTCAAGGGACACGGCCACAGCCAGCAGCTCGGGCATTTCAAAGCGTTGATTCAACAGGTGATTGGCAGCGATGAGTCCGGCCACCACCGCCGTGGAACTACTCCCCAAGCCACGGGCCACCGGGATATCGGCAGTAATCCGCACCTGCAATGGGGGACGGGATTGCCCCGCTTTTTCAAACAGCCGATCCATGGCCACAAACAGCAGGTTTTGACCCACCGCCCCAGCAGCCGAATCGCTGGCCCGCTGCAAGGCGGACACATCGGCGGCCCCATCCGGAGAAAAGGTCAGCCCATCCCGCTGGGCTTGCTGAAACTCGAAGCCATTGTACAGGGAAACAGCCATGCCAAAACTGTCAAAGCCCGGCCCCAAATTGGCGATGGTGGCGGGAACGCGAACCGTAAACATACCGATGAATCCTTATAAGCCAACGATTAGCAGACTGCAACACTGTAGGTCAACAGTGTAGCGCAAACACACCGGACAAGCGGATAGGGCCGGCGTCCCGAGGAACGCCCCTTCCCGATCAGTTACTACCCGGAGCAGTCGGGACTGCCCGTGTGGCTAACCGGACTGAAGCAAAAAATGTACACACACGGGCAATATAACAAATGGTTAAAAAAACATAATATATATTTATTGAAACAAGTTTAAACCCTATAGCTCAAACGTACTTTCCACGCTTTACCACTCGTACCCTTTGCAGGTCTTCTGTAAAGGGTTTTTCTTTTTAAAAAAATCGCCCTAGCCAGGTGGGGTGGTATCTCTAGCCGCCCGGGTGATATTCGCATCCCCGGGGTCCTCATTATGATGTTGATATCACCATTAATTAAACCGATAGCTCAAACGTACTTTCCACGCTTTACCACTCGTAGCCCTTCTGATGGAAGGGCTTTTTTATTGCCCTCAGGCAGCTTTGTCAATGCTTATTGCCGCTTACTGCGGAATTATTCCCGAAATACCACGAACACGGCCAGCACAATCAGGACAAAGCCCACCACGTAGTTCCACTTGAAGGCTTCCTTCAGGTAAAACACCGAAAACAGGGCGAACACCACCAGCGTGATCACTTCCTGCATCACTTTCAACTGGGCCCCGCTGAACTGCCCGTACCCCATGCGGTTGGCGGGCACTTGCAGGCAATACTCAAAAAAGGCGATGCCCCAGCTCACCAGAATGACGATCCACAGGGGCGAACTACGAAACTTGAGGTGTCCGTACCAGGCAAAGGTCATAAACACGTTGGACAGGGTCAGCAACACAATCGGCCACATCAGCCGGTCACCGGAATGCGGGGAATCACGCCCAGCCCGGGGCGATGGGGCAGGTAAAACCGGCTGCCTTCAAACACAATCCCTTCATAGGGATCTTCGCCCATCAGCAGGGCCCCGTCCAAATCGCAGTAATCCACCAAGGGGCTGAGTTGGGCAAAGGCAGTCACCGACAGGGAACTTTCCCCGAAGCCGCCCAGCATAATGCGCAAATTGTGGGCCCGGGCCGCATGGATCATGCGCAGGGCCTCCGTCAGTCCCCCGGTTTTGGTGTGCTTTAAGTTAATGGCATGAAAATACCGGGCGCAGCGGGGAATATCTTTCAGAGTGTGGCAGCTTTCATCGGCCATCAGGGGCAAGGGGCTTTCCGCCTTCAGGCGCTCATAATCCGCATCGGTGCAGGTCAGCTTGAGGGGCTCTTCTACAAACTCCACATGGTTTTCACTCAGCAGGGGGGCGATGTTGAGAAAATCCTGGACCTCCCAGGCGGCGTTGGCATCCACCCGCAACGTGACCTGAGGATGGGGGGCCAGGGCCCGAATGGCCTCAAACAGCGGGGCATCCTGAGGCGAACCCAGCTTGACCTTTAACACATCGTAGCCCCGGGACAGGGCGATTTCGGTTTTCCGTTTGACGGTATCCAGATCGGCAATGCCAATGGTGTAGGAGCTTTTGGGAGCTTGGGTCGCATCCAGTCCCCACAGCTTCCACACCGGCAGGTTTAGAATTTTGCCTTGCAGATCGTAAAAAGCCTGATCAATGGCCGATTTGGCGGCTAAATTCCCGGGAATTTTCTCAAAGCGGGCCTGTAGTTTTTGAATTTCAAACGGGCTTAAATCGCTCAAAACACCGTCGCCATTCAGCTGGTCATAAAAGCGGCACACGGACTCGGCATCTTCCCCGTAGAAGCTGGAAGGAACCGCTTCCCCCTGCCCCTGATAGGTTTTCCCCTCGTGGTCGGCATGGAGCGTCACAATCACCGTGGTGCTTTCGGCGTTGGATTGCCGGGAAATGGTAAAGGTAAACTCATAGGGCAGGGTGAGCCTTTGATAGTGAATTTGCACGAGATTACATCCTTGTGGTTGTGTGCCAGATCAGAAAAGTGAATGGGTCAGGCCAGCGAATCGGCGGTGTTTTGTACCGGAATCACGGCCAGCGCCTCCAACAGGTGTTGTACGCCGTAGCGCACCGGGTCGGTGGCCGGTAGGCCCGTTTCCAGTCGAAGTTGATGCAGATGACGCTCGGCTTCCTCCTCAGACAGGGCGGAAGTATTCACGGCAATGCCTGCCACCCGGGCTTTGGGCTGTCCAGCGGGACGCACCCAGCTTGCCGCTGTTTCATAGAGCTGAATCAGTTCCCGGGCCGGGGGCATAGCCACCTGCGGGTAGTTGCGAATGTGGGTTTGTCCAGCCTGCGTACATAAAATCATGGCATCCGGATTAGACCCATGCAGCAGGGACAGGGTCACCCCGGAATAGGCCGGATGCAGCAAAGAGCCTTGCCCTTCCACAAACAGGTAATGCGAAGAGTTTTGCTTGCCGGTGGGGGTCAGGCTGGCAATTTCATCCTGAATACAGCGTTCTATGCCACCGGCCATAAAATCCCCAATGACCCGATCCAGCGGGACCCCGCGTCCGGCAATGAGGATGCCGGTTTGCCCAGTGGCCACAAATCCACTGGAGGCCCCCTGCTGACGGGCCTGATGGCACAATTCGAGGGCGGTGTGCATTTTACCCACGGCGCAATCGGCGCCCACCATGGTGATTACTTTTAAATGCTCCGGCCGAGGGTGCTGGTGGTTGATCTCCTGAAAGCGATGCCGACCATAAGCCGCCGGGTCCCGCACATCCCACAGCGTAATGCCATGCTGCTGGGCCAGACTCACCAGATCGGGCTCTTCTTTCAGGAAAAAATGCAAGCCATTAATAATGTGTAAGCCGTTTTCAATGGCTGCTTTTAAAATCGCTTTCCAGGCCGGGGGCAGTTGCCCGCCCGGTGGGGCCGTGCCAATCAACAGGGCTTTGGGGCCAAGGGCCAGCGCCTCCTCCAGGGTGGCCACAATGGGGGCGTCGCAGGGCAGGCGGGTGATGTCTCGCACGGTGTGACCGGCCTGAGTGCTATCGAGGACCGAAGTAATGGGCCATTGTCCGTAGCGAATAACGCCCAAGGCCAGCTTGGACTGAGATTGCCCAAAGCAACCTTCGGACAGGATCACTAAAGGCGTACTGCCGGGGTTGGGAAAACTGGCCGCACCGTCCAAATTTTCCACGCTGAAACTTGCCATGCTCAAACTCGCTCTCGGGGATTTTTTAATCGGCCTCAGCTTTTATTCTAGGCCTTTTTGAACGCCCTGAGAATATGATTGTTCCGTATGCAAGAAGCAAGTTTTCCACGCCTAAAACCACAGGAAGCCAGACTATCCTTGCGGGAAAGAATACAGCCTCAAGTACCCCAACACCACCATAGACAGATTATCCGCTGGTGCCCAGGCCGGTGGCCACGCCTTCAATGCTGGAAACAATCACCCGGTGATAGGCTTCCAGCATGGGGCTATTGGGCTCATCCACACCCAATTGGCGATACTTGGACAACAAGCGCACCTGAATGTAATTCAGCGGATCCAGATACGGTTCTTTCAGCTCGATGGAACGCTTCAAAAACTGGGATTCCGGCTCACTCAAGAGGGGTCGCCCGCTAATTTCCCGAATCATGCGCAGGGTAAGGTCGTATTCGGCTTCAATATCCGCCAGTATGGCTAGCGTGTTGGGTTGATCCTGAGCCAGACTGCAATAATAGCGGGCAATGCTGAGATCGGTTTGCCGCAGAATGATTTCACTGTTTTCCAGAATACTTTTCAGGAAATGCCACTGCTGATAGGTTTGTTGCAGCACGGCGGTATTTTCGGCGGGGTTCTCGGCCACAAAGCGGGACAATGCCGTACCCAGACCATACCAGCCCGGAATAATCTGTCGGGACTGGAACCAGCGGAACACCCAGGGAATGGCCCGTAAATCGCTGACACTCTGTATATTGCGCCGGTGACTGGGCCGGGAACCGATTTTAACCAGCTCCACTTCCTTGGGGGTCACCTGCTCAAAGTATTCAATAAAATGGGGATTTTCGTGAACCAGACTGTTGTACTTACTGCGCGCGTAACCCGATAACTGCTCAGCCAGAGCTTCCCAGCGGGACGCCTGAGTACTGGCGTTCCCTGCCGCAGCCCTGTCCTCAGTGTCGATATTTTTCTGGATAATGGCGTTCAGCAAACTTTCGCAGCGGGCCTGGGCGGTTTCCGGCACGTTGTAAAACCGGGACAGTACTTCGCCCTGCTCGGTCAGATCCTGCCCGTAGCGCACCGTGTGAGGCGGCAAGGCCTGAATGGCCCGCTGGGCAGGTCCGCCGCCCCGGCCCAGATTACCGCCCCGGCCATGGAAAAATCGCAATTCCACCCCGGCCTCTTCGGCCACGGCCCACAGGGCTTGCTGGGCCTTGTAGATACTCCAGTTGCTGGTGAAGTATCCGCCGTCCTTGTTGCTGTCGGAGTACCCAACCATGATCATCTGCCGATTGCCCCGGCAGGCCAGATGCGCCCGGTAAGCGGGATTGGCGAACACCGCCCGCATAATGCCCACGGCGTTCTGCAAGTCGGGAATGGTCTCAAACAAGGGCACAATGTCCATATGGCTTTCGTAGCGCTCCGCCTCACCGGGAGCCGTTAGCACCGGGTAGAACAAGCCCTGGGTTTTCATCACCAGCAGGGCCGAATACAAGTCCAGCGGGGAAGAGGCCATGGTCAGCACCAGATTCTGGCAGGCGTTGGGGCTGATAAAGCGACGGGCCTTATTGGCGGTATTCAGCATGCCCAGCAGGCGCTGGATGTACTGGCGCTCCTGAGGGGAATAAGGAAGGGCCTCGCTTTCCCAGTGCTGGGTATTCACCACTTTGGGGGAGAGAATTTCTGCGGTCAAAGCGGTTTCCATAGGAAGCGCCGGATCGACTCTGGCCGCGGTCAGGATGGCCTGGGCCGTGCGGTTGATATGGCTGCTCTCTTCCCGCAAATCAATCGAGGCAAAGTGGAAACCAAAAATGCGCACGGTCTGGCGCAGTTTATCCAGTCGCACCTGCACCGAGCGGTGATAGCCCTTTTCGGTCAGACTTTGGCACACCAGATCAAAATCGGCCAGCAGGGCCTGACTGCTGGGATAAATAAATGGCGCGCTCAAATCCTGATCCGAGGACAAGAACACGTTGCGGTTCAGGGTGCGCTCCAGACGCAGGGCCATTAAATTCAGCTTCAGCCGGTAGGGTTCCCGCTCCATTTGCTCGGGGTAATTGCGCACTTCCAGCCGGGCCAGCCGCAGCCCCTCCAGATCATTCAAAATAGAGGTTCTCAAGGCCTCATTGACGCCCACCCGGTGCCAGGCGTGGCTGATCTGATTCAGGGTGCCTCTCAAGTCATCCACGTAACGGCCCAATATGGCCCGATGCTGGCGTAATAAGGCGTCTGAAAACACCTCCGGATTCACAAAGGGATTTCCGTCCATGTCCCCACCCACCCAGCTGCCCAGTGTCATCACCGGTTCGGCGGAAAGACTGTCGGATTCCGGATAGTAGAAGTGGATGGCCTGATGCAGTTTCTGATGCACACTGGGCAAGGTCTTATATAAGGTATGGGTCAAGTAGCTCAGCACCCGGCTGATTTCCTCGCTAGGCTCCGGCTTGGTCCAGCGGCTGAACTGGGTAGCCCACAAGACCTCTATTTTTTCACTGAGCTGCATCAGGAGCTGTTGCTGCTGAAACGGGGAAACACTGGGGGCGTGCATGGCCTGCAAAATGTAGAAAATATCCTTCTGGTGATGCAGGATGGTTTGTCGCAGAATTTTAGTGGGATGGGCCGTGATCACCAGACGGGCGTCCAGCCTGGCTATGGTGTCTTGCAGGTGAGATAAAGGCAGCTGGGCGTCTTTGGCCTTACGAATAGCAGCCAGAATGCCCTGAGAGGGCTCCTGATTGGCCGTATTAAACTTTTCGCTCTGGTGGTATTCCTCGGCGATACCGGCCAGCAGCAGGAAGAGTCGAAAAGCAGCCACCGCCTTGTGCAACTGGGCCCGCTGGGAAAGATCGTCCTTGCCCAGCAACTCGTCCTCAATAATTCGGTGAATGCGCTCTACCCCGATTTGACCGGACTGACGGCGGGCCTCCTTGGAGGACTGGCGCAGGGTTTCAATGAAACGGTAAAAATCCTCGCCCTCATGCTCGCAAATAATCAGACCCAGCAAAGCGCCCAGCAGGCGCACATCATCGGTCAGGGCATCGCCGGTCTTGGTGGGAACGGCTTTTTCAAAGTTGCCGGAAACCTCCCCATCCGCAGTGGGGGCCACCGCTAAATTGTCCAGAATGGGCAATTGCCGCCGAATGCGCAAGTATAAATCCCGCTGGGATAGAAAAGCAGTGGTTGGATTATCAAGAATGCCCATGGCGGCATCATAGCAAAATCACGGCCCAGTTGAAACTTTCAAAAATCAGAAAATGTTATACTTTTTTTAAAAAACATCCCGGAACAGCGTTTTAAAAGAAGAAGGGGTCAAAGTGAGCATTGTACTCAAAAAACTGTCCGGCTCACCCTACTTGTCTTCCACCTGGCCTAAAGATCTTCTGGCCTCGGTTGTGGTGTTTTTGGTGGCCCTGCCCTTGTGTCTGGGGATTGCCATTGCCTCGGGCGCCCCACCCATGACCGGGCTGATTACCGGTATCATCGGGGGGATCGTGGTGGGCTGGCTGGCCGGTTCTCCCCTGCAAGTCAGTGGCCCGGCGGCTGGACTGGTGGCCCTGGTGGCCGAAATTATCACCGACTATCAAATGCAGGGGCTGGGCCTGATCCTCATACTGGCAGGGCTTTTGCAATCACTGGCCGGATTCCTGAAATTGGGTCAATGGTTTCGAGCCATATCGCCTGCGGTCATTCAGGGCATGCTGGCTGGCATCGGGGTCTTAATCGTGGGCAGCCAGATTCACGTCATGCTGGACGTAACACCAGAAAGCAACGGGCTAACCAACATTTTGTCCATTCCACAAACCGTAACCAAAGGACTGTTTCCTCAGGAAAACGCCACCCACCACTGGGCGGCCCTGATTGGGTTCATTTCTTTTGCGGTCATTACCCTGTGGAATCTACTGCCCGCCAAGGTAAAATTGATCCCGGCCAGCCTGATGGCGGTCATGGCGGGTGTGGTCATCGCCCAGTGGGTGAATTTACCCATTCGCTATGTGGAGCTGCCGGGCAGTATTCTGAGCGCCCTTACCCTGCCCACCCTTCACAGTGTCGCTCTGCTGACAGACCCGCAAGTGTGGGTGTGGGTGCTGACCATCGCCATTGTGGCCAGCGCCGAGACCATGCTCAGCGTGACCGCCGTGGATCACATGCAGGACGGTCCCCGGGCCCATTACGATAAGGAAATGATAGCCCAGGGGGTGGGCAATACCCTGTGTGGCCTGGTGGGAGCCTTGCCCATGACCGGGGTCATCGTGCGCAGTTCCGCCAACGTGCATGCTGGCGCCCAAACCCGCTTGTCCGCCATTTTGCACGGCGTCTGGCTACTGGGCCTGGTCAGCTTTTTCCCCCATCTGCTGCAATTAATTCCGACCGCCAGCCTGGCCGCCATTCTGGTTTACACCGGCCTCCGGCTGGTCAGCATCAGCGCCATTCGTCGGCTGTGGGGCATTGGCAAAACAGAAGTTCTCATTTACGCGGTCACCCTGGTGATGGTGGTGGGCACCAATCTGCTGGAAGGGGTCATCGCGGGCTCTCTGGTGGCCATTCTCAAGCTGCTTTACACCTTGTCGGATCTGACCGGGAAATCCGTGGAGAACGCCGACGGCAGTGTGAATGTGTACCTGAAAGGAAGCGCCACCTTCCTGAGCCTGCCCAAGCTGGTGACCATACTGGAGCAACAGCCTCAAGGTCGAAAATTGACCATTTACATTGATGAGTTGAACTATTTTGATTATTCCTGCCTGGAGGCTCTGGAAAGTCTGGAACATCAGTACCATCTTTCCGGCGGTGTCCTGTCCGTGGAGTGGCAGGCCCTGCGAGACAAATTGCCCGGCAAAAAGCAGGCCTACGCCAAGGGAGCGGTATCCAGCCACCCTTGAAATCCAGTGAAGCTAACCTCCCAACCCGTTTATAAAACTGCGTGCAGCTCCAACAAATAAATAGAGAACGCTTAGGGCCAATGTGCTAGGCATTCTTTTTGAACTCGCTTTACTCAAACAGTTACAAGCGGGTTGGGAGGGCAGCCTCACCTAAAATGAAATCAAAACTTGCTCAGACTCGCTTATTCAGACGACCCTACTCAGACCGCCTTGCTCAAACTATCCTGCAACAGGGCGTCCAGTTCCCGAATGTGGGCCTGTTTGACATCCATAGGCAAGAAACTCGCCTCAAAACTGTTTTTGGCCAGCTGAATCATCTGGGCCAGCGACAAATTAAGGGCCTGCTGGACGGCCAGATAGTTTTCCGTGAGGTAGCCCCCGAAATAGGCCGGATCATCGGAATTGACGGTAACGCACAAGCCTTGCTCCAGCAGGGTTTTCAGGTTGTGCTGGCTCATTTCCGGGAAAACGCACAACTTGATATTGGACAAGGGGCAAACGGTCAGGGGCATGCGCTCCTCACGCAAACGCGCCACCAGTTGAGGATCTTCCAGACAGCGCACCCCATGATCAATGCGACTGACCTTCAGCAAATCCAGCGCTTGCCAGATGTACTCCGGCGGCCCTTCCTCACCGGCGTGGGCCACAGTCAGCAAGCCCTCGTTGCGGGCCCGATCAAAAACCGTCTTGAACTTTTCCGGGGGATGGCCCAACTCGGAGGAATCCAGTCCCACGGCATGAATCCACTGCTTGAAGGGCAGGGCCTGCTCCAGCGTTTGCATGGCGGCCGCCTCGCTCAGGTGGCGCAGGAAGCACAGGATCAATCGGAAACTGATGCCATAGGCGCTCTGGGCATCGTTCAGGGCCCGGTGGATTCCGCGAATGACCGTCTCAAAAGGCACCCCCCGATCGGTGTGGGTTTGCGGATCGAAGAAGATCTCCACGTGACGAACGTTCTGTTGGGCCATTTTATCCAGATAGGCCCGGGTTAAATCGTAAAAATCCCGCTCATGCAGCAATACCTGAGCGCCCTCGTAGTAAATGTCCAGAAAGGATTGCAGATTGTGGAAGTTATAGGCCTCCCGCACGGCGTCCACGGTGGAAAAGCGCAGGGGAATCCGGTTGCGCTGGGCAATGGCGAACATCAGCTCCGGCTCCAGAGAACCTTCAATGTGCAGATGCAATTCCGCCTTGGGCATTTGGTGGATCAGGGCTTCCAGATTAGCGCTGGGCGACATGGGCAGACACTCCTTTGGTTTTGCGGGGGCAGAGCGGTTTAATTAATCGATAAGTCTACTCCGCTTTCCCGGTTTGCGCCATTCTTGAGAAAAAGCCTTGGGCGTAGTATGTTGAAAAGAGTGTCCATACCATGCCCCGGCTGAATCGTTTCAGGTACATTTCAGGCAATTCCGAAATAGAGCCTTGAAAAGCAGCCCTTCTGGAGAGTTTGTTCAGCATGCCCGGTTTACAGCAGAATCTGGAAATTGTCCTGGTGGACGTTCAGGCCGTTAGCATTCACGAGAGCCGATATTTTGACATTGCCTATCACGTGGCGGGGGAGTCTCGGGTGCAAACGCTGCGGGTGAATCCGGAGGCGTTTTACGCCGACCCTCAACCCGGTGATCGGGTGGCTGTCAATTTGCTGATGGGCAACATCATGGGGGCCAGCAAAATAGACGCCCAGGCAGGCTCTGACTAGTCAGCCCGAGGCCATTCCGGTATTTTCCCGTTTTGGGGAAAGCCTTTCTTTTTTCAGGCCCGTGCCTCTGTCCCGAATTCTCAGGTCACACAGCAGTAAAAGGAGACTCCTATGCAGCGTTGTCCGGTTTGCAATGGTCGCACCCTGATGGTGGATGACCGCTACAAGTGCATGAATGCCCAATGCAAGGGCAGTACGCTGGAAGAAGTCCGGGAAGGGGTCTTTTGCCGCTGCGGAGAGGCCATGAGCTATCAGGGTGAAGACTCCTGGGGACAGCCCAACTATATGTGCCTGTACTGCAAAACGGTAAAGAGGATCGAGCGATGAACGCCAAACGCCCGAACGCGAAAAAACAGTTACTTCAGCTACGCGGAAGTCGCTTGTTCCCCCTGATGGTGTCGCTATGCCTGGGACTGGGCGGCCCCGCCCTGCTGATTGGCTGTGCTTCCAAACCCGTCAAGGCGACCCAGCAAGCCGATGGGGTTCAACAGGTTCGCGTGGTGGTCAGCAACGGCTATCAACCCAGCCACATTGAAGCCAAGGCGGGCCAGCCCCTTAAAATCGAATTTTACCGGGACGAAGAGCCTGGCCAGCACAGTTGTGGCGAGGTTCTGGAAATTCCGGCAGAGCGGGTCAAATTACCCCTTCCCTCCCGGGAAAGCCAGATTGTGGAAATCAAACCGCAAAACCCCGGCCAGATGGAGTTCCGCTGCGGCATGAATATGCTGAAGGGTAAGATTACTTTTCGGTAACCAGTGGCTTGTCCAGTGGTGGGCGTCTGGCCAGGGTCTCACCCATAATGGGATCGCTGGCCTGTGCGGAAGCGGCATATAAGTCCTCGCCTTTTTTCCACTGAAGGCTGTAGAGGCGCTGGATGGCCCGAACATCGCGACTGGACAGCTTCGGTTGATAGTGACTCCCTTCGCGGTGCCACTTGCGAACGCCCACCATCATATCCGCCGGGTTGTCGCTGTGCCCGGAAATGCCAAGGGCATGGCCTATCTCGTGCAGAATGTTGCCCTTGATATCGGCGGGGGGGATGCCCACCGTCCTGATTTCTATATCTGCGTGTCCCACCCGGTAAGTGGTCAGTCCCGCGATGCTGTCCTCACTGAAGGCCCCCACCCAATCGATGGTGATGTCAGCCTCGGCCCGGTTGGAGGTGTACTGGTACTGCATGCGGCCCTGCAGGGCCTTCTGCCACAGTTGCAGGCTGTCTTCAATGTAATCCTTGAAATCCGCCTGATACAGGGAGAGCTTGCGGGGGCGGGTCTCCACGTACACTTTCAATGGGGTTTCCAGGGGGGCCAGCAACCGAAAAGTGCGCACCGATTGCCAGCTTTCCCCAAAGTGCAGGTCATACTCCTGCCCGGTGGAGGCTTGGGTCATATAGGATGTTCCCTGCTGGGCCAATGCTGCCGTTCGCAGACCAAAGCCACCCAAGACAATCAGGGACGACAGGCAGAGCCCGAAGTAGGCCGTCCAGAACTTCATTCACTCACTTTCCACGCTTTAGCATTCGAATGCCTGTATTATTCCATATTTAAAATATAAAAACAACATTAAAACTTTAAAGCGTATCTCTCTTCAAAGCGCACAACAAAATCGCATGCTGAGCTTGCAGGAAGAAAGCAGGCAACTTTCCGCTGGGAACGGCATTTCGTCCGAGAGCGGCGTGGTCAGACACACAAGGCAGGCTCGGCCAAACGAATGACCAAGCCTGCCGGAGTGATGACCGTTGTGGTTGGTTTACTCTGCTTTTTTCCGGTTTTTCCTGGCCGACTGAAGCAAAGCCTTATTCTCCGAGCGAGTGGACTCCCTGTTGGCTTTGTTGGTTTGGCGGGTGCTTTCCAGCTGGGTTTTATTTTCAGCCAAAGTGCCCAGTCGGTTGGCCTGAGCCTCTTTTCTGGCGGCTTCCATATTAGCCCGTTTTTCAGTTCGGGATAAGTCCGGGCTGCGGTTAGCTTCCAGCGTGTTCTTTATCAGTTTGCGGTTGACCTGACGGGTTTGCCGGCGATGGAGATGAGCGTCCCTTTGGGTGGCTCTAAGGGCTTCACGGTTTCCCACCCGGGTTTCCATCCGATTCCTGCCCATCGTCTCACGCAGCCCCGACTCAGCCCAACCCAGAGGGGCGGCAGTCATCAGCACCGCCCAAACCACGACATACACAGCCCAGTGACTTTTCATCATCGCAGTCCCATCCTTTTCCATTCACAATCCATCAAAACGCTTTATAACGAGAACCCGGAATCATTCACCACTCGAATATCAATTTGATTTTCAATACCAACCTGCTCTCCATTTTAAACCATCCACTCCCCAACGGGGTGAAACCGCACGGCAGATACAATCTGAATGCGGGAATTGTGAAAAACGCCCACCGCCCGCCAAGCAGTTTGTGAATTTTCCGTAACGATGAGGTTGAACCATTTGCCAAAAGGGAAATAAAAACTCGGAAATCACAAAATATATCTGAATTTTTTTGCTATGAGGTAATTGGGCTTAAAGGGGTAAGGTGACCATGGTGAATCTGGAATGGCTGAAATCCTGCACTCAAACCAATTTTTACCAGCTATTACTGGCCATTGTTATTGCAGGGATAGCCTACCTTGGGGTGTATGGTTTACCCCATATCAAACTGAATGACTCGCTGTCCGCGCCCAGCCCACTGGACGACAACGCGGCGCACCCCCTGAACGTTTCCGGGGTGATGGCCTGAGAAGCGGCGCAGAAAAATCCATTCCACATAATCTCTGAGAACGAGATAAAAAAGGCTGCGTTCTCATTTTTTGAGAGGCGAGGCTGCCTTCGCAACACGTTTCTAAGACTGCGTACAGCGCAGACAAACCCTGGATGCTTCTGGCAAAAAGCCTAGTCTGAATTTTTTAACGCGCTGAACTCATACAGTGACAAACGTATTGTGAAAACAGCCTTGCCTTTTGAAAAGCGCTTGGTGCAATCCCGAATAGTAACGCGGGCAACAACCCGGTTCCGAAATATCGGAACCGGGTTGCAAGCGACCCTATTCAAACCGGTGGAGCCTATCCCACAAGATATTCTTCAAAGAAAAAATACTTTGAGAACAAATTGGATTGACTCTTTTCACCTGCGACTGCTCTCCGGTTTGCCAACCCCTTTGCTAAAGTCAATCGGTAACCGATTGAATGGGCTTTTCAGGAATTGACGTGATTACACCAAGCCACGGTTCTATGGTAAATCCCCATCTGTTACGTACGATATAGTAAGTTAAGCATCGTTTAAAAACTTTAACAAATAACAGAATTGAACGGCAGGCATAGCCACTCTCAAACGACGGAGAACGGTCGCTTAAGAGAGCGGTTTATTCCTCAAAATCTTCCAGCCGCAGGAATTTTACTTCTTCGTATCTGGGAATCTCAAACTCATTGGCGTCCAGACTGCTTGAAGCAGGGTAGCCCAATTGGGAAAAATATCCCCGATTTTTAGTACCAGCGTGTTTTTTCTCATAACGGGCATTGGAAATAGCCATGAAATCCAACCTCCTTTTTTCTCTGGTGAACCCTCAATTAATTCATTGGATCGATTTAAATTGCGTTGAACATTGATTGAAACAACGAACTGGATATAGAAAAAATAGCATTTTTGATGCTCGAATAACCTCCCCCGATCGGCTAATTTGAATTTTCGGCGTTGCAGGGACACCCTAGACTGTTGGTCAATAGGAGCTACTGCCCACTCTGATAAACCTGATCGTTTGCGTCAGGAAAATGGCAGGGAGTACGCCTGAAACAAAGCTACTCCCTGGGTGGATAACGTGGAATACGGCAGAGACAAAGTTGTAGGCCTTTAACTGGTTTGAATCTGGATGCTTCGTTTTTGAACCGCTAAGGCTTTGGGCAAACTGATTTCCAGAACGCCGTTTTTGTAAGCGGCTTCAATACGCTCGTGATCCACACCGTCCGGAAAGCTGAGTTGCTTGAAGAACTGGCCGTGGCGGAACTGGTTGACCAATACTTTTTCGCCCGGCTGCAATTCTCGTGGATGCATTTCACCGGAAACCGCCAAGGTTTTTGGGGTGGCATCCAGATGCACATGCTCTGAGATCTGATCGGCGGGTAAGCCCGGTAACAGGATACGCACCTGATAATGGGTTTCGGTTTCCACCACTTCTACCGGTGGGTTAAAGTCAGAACTGTTGCCGGAATAGCCGGGTGTATTCAAAAAACCTTCCAATTCCCGGCGAAGCAGGTTCATTTCTTCAATGGGTGTTGTCCACTTTAAAATGCTCATACTATCCTCCTGAAACACTGTGGGGTTATCTCGACATTCAGAGACCTGATAGAGACCTGGGGCAATTCACCAGCCTCTCTAGGATTTCTGACTCGGTTCCTGATTTGGAACAATTTCATTATAGAAATTGTGGAAATAAAAGCCTCTGCTTTTAAGGATTTTTTAAGGATTAAAAAAGAGCGCCCGTGATTTCAAGGGCCTGTTTTTGGGAGTCCTTCGTTTGGCTTAATTCCGAGCCGGGTTTCCTGTGTGCCGTCAGCCATCCCTTATAATGAAAAGCATTAGGATTTTGACGGTTGGCGATTTGTGAAACCAATGCACACATCGGAACAGGGAGGCCCGGCAAGCCCAGAGGGTTCAGACTGTCCGCCTGTGGAAAAACTGAAAGCCTATATTGTCAGCGACGTGCATTTGAATAACCACCCCTTTGACGCCGCCCATCTGTCAGAAAATCCCAGACGTCGAAATTTCAGACTTTTTTTAAGGCGCCTGAATGAGGAGTTGCAGGCCAATGAGCGCATTCAGCTCATTCTGAACGGGGATATCCTGGACATCACCGGCTCCTGGTTTGAGTCCGTCATGCCCTGGGATGGGGATCGTTCCCGGGTGCTGGACACCCTGAACCGGTTGCTGCTGGATATTATGGAAAACAACCTCAGCACCTTTGAAGAACTGAGAAGGTTGCTGCGGCATCCCTATGCCGAAATCATCTACGTGTTTGGCAACCACGATGGTATGCTGCAACAGTACCCGGAAAGCCACGCCGTGGTGAAAACCTTCTTATGCCCGGAAGCTGAAGGTCAGTCTCGCATCCGCTTTGTGCCCTGCTATGCCTCCGAGGAACTGGATCTCTACCTGGAGCATGGGCATTTGCAAGATCCCTTCAATCGCCAGTGCGATCAGCATGAACCGCCCCTGGGCGATGTCATCAACGTGCTGATCGTGAACCGGTTTGTGGAGCTGGCGGTCAATCGGTTCCGGGAGCATGGGTACTCCGAACCCTTTATTACCCGCATTCACAGCCGCCTGCATGATATTGAGTACCTGCGTCCGCTGGCTTTGCTGCCGGTGTGGATTCAGACCATTGGCTACGAGTATGAGGGCCACCCCGAGAGCCGGGGCAAGATCATGGGAGTGCCCGATATTCTAATGGCGGTCATTGCCGAAATTCTTCGAGACCCGGACATGGTGGCCTACATGACCCGTCGCTTGCAGTGGCCACGGCCCATGTTGCCCCTCATGGTCAAGCTGATTCTCAGGATTCCGTGGATTTTGCCCGTGATTTCCTTTTTCACCTCCAAACTCATGCGGCGCACCCACTCCAACAAGTACCAGTACAAAGCGGCCCAAAAAATTCACCGGGAAAAAGGGTATCGACTGATTGCCTTTGGACATACCCATATTCCGGGGGTGCAACCCCTCAGCCAAAGCGCTTATTACTTCAACACCGGCAGTTGGAAGCCGGTGATCAACCTGTTTAAAATCTCCAAGGACCCCGTGGAACTGGAGTACCTGAACCCGGACGTGCAGTTCAACAAGGTGGAGCGTTCCGGCATTTTACTGATTGAAAAATCGGATCGTTCCTCCCCGGCGGAATTTTCCCTGCAAACCATTCAAAGCGGGTTGGGATAGTCCTCCCATGAGGGGCTTTACCCCAGACTCACCGGATGGGTCTGGGCCCACCGGGTCAGCGCGTCTTGCAAGGCTGGCGTCCAGAGCGGTTGGGGCTGGGTGTCCCGGGTATCGAACAGGGCAGTGCCCCGCAGGGTGTCTTCCGGCCAGCGGGGAAACAGGTGAATGTGCAGGTGTCGGGTCACCTCCGATAGAATGACCGTGTACACCCGGGGAGAACCGGCCTGTTCCAACATAGCGGCCCAGGCTTGCGCCGCTGCCCAGATGGAGGCAGGCAGATCGGCGTATTGAGTGATCGCAGTGGCCGGGGCCAGCATGATATAGCCATTGCGGGCCCCTTTCAGGGCCACCAGCGGGAGATTACCCGGGATTGCCAGAAAGGGATTATCCTGCGGGTTCAGGGGGTCGGGGGGTTCCGGTGGCTGGGCGGACAGGCTCACGGCGGGCTCGTATTTCCATCGGGTTTGGGATATTGTTAGAACCATAGCACGGCATCCCTCAACTGGCCAGCAGATGCCCCGGGGCTCCAGCGTGGCCGCCCCTCTCCCCTCACTTCTCCATTTTTCCGCAATCCCTTAAAAACAGGTGCTGATTCGTCATGATCCCTTCCACCTCGCCCCTTGACTTGAGCTACGGCATGTTTGATGAGGCTCGCAGTGGCCTGCATCTGGATGACTACGATTATCCGCTGCCAGAGGCCCTGATTGCCCGCTATCCACTGCCCCAGCGGGATGAGTCCCGCATGATGGTGGTCAACCGGGCCACCGGAGAGATTGCCCATCACACCTTTCGGGACTTGCCCCAATTTTTGCAGCCGGGCGATTTGCTGGCCCTGAATAACACCAAGGTCTTACCGGCCCGCTTTTACGGGCACCGGCAGGGCCTGACCGGCCGGGTGGAGATTTTGATGCTACACCCGGAAGGCGACGCCAGCGGGCAAATCTGGAGCGCCCTGATGCGTCCGGCTCGCAAGCTGAAGCCGGGCACCATTGTGGAATTCCCCAACACCCGGGCCACTATGGAAGTGCTGGCCGTAGGCGATCGGGGTTGCTGCCGGGTGCGGGTGCATCCCGCCGAGCATGGGGATGTAGCCACCCTGATGGAGCGGGTGGGCCTGATGCCCATTCCGCCTTATCTGCGCCGGGACGCTGAAGAGAGTGACAAGGAACGCTATCAGACCGTGTTCGCCAAGGTACCGGGGGCCCAGGCCGCTCCTACGGCCAGCCTGCACTTTACCCCCCAGATTCTGGAGCAACTCCGGCAGCAGGGCGTGCAGCAAACCGAGGTCACCCTGTCCGTCAGTTCGGGCACCTTTCGCACGGTGGAAGCGGATGACATCCGGGAACACGCCATGGACGCCGAGGCTTACACCATCCCGGAAGCAGCCGCCATGGCCGTTCAGGCTGTCCGGCAGCGGGGCGGCCGTATTTTAGCCGTGGGCACCACGGTGGCCAAAACGCTGGAAACTTCCGCCAGTGAGCATCAGGGGGCAGTGGTTCCCTGCACCGGCTGGAGCAAGCTGTATATTTATCCCGGCTTTCAGTTTCAGGTCGTGGATAGCTTGCTGACCAACTTTCACTTGCCCAAGTCCACCTTGTTGATGATGATCAGCGCCTTTTCCGGGCGAAAAAACATGATTGCCGCCTACCGGGCCGCATTGGAGGAAAGCTACCGCTTTTACTCCTACGGCGATTGCATGCTGATTCTGTAAGCAATTGGCATTTCCAAAATAACACCAATAAAAAACCCGACCGGGGGATGAGGGAGGGTCGGGTGGTATGGATTGGCAAAGGGAACAGGTAGAGAGAGGGACAAGGGGAATATCGACTGGGTGCTTCTAGAGGGGATGGGATTCTGCTCAATAAAGCCCCCTGAAGGGAATTGGATGCTAGCCTGTAACGATTTATAACAACCAAAAAACCCCGCTGCGTAGCGAGGTTTTTAAAGTCTGGGCGAACCGCTGAACTAGCTGACGGCGCGACGAATTTTGTTGGCCCGAATGCAGCTGGTGCAAACCTTGATGGTTTTATGCTGGCCGCTGGGCAAAATGACCTTGCACTTTTGCAGGTTGGGATACTGGAAAAAGCGGTGGTGCTTGTTGGAGAAGCAAACTTTGTTGGATTTGTTGCGACGCTTGGCGCACACTTCACAAACGCTGGCCATGATGAGGGGACGTCCTTTTACTTTGGTTTACAAGGTTAAGTGTTGGTTATTGAACCATTAACAAACGGGAATGGCAACACCCCCGGGAGACCCGTAATGGGAGCCGGGGGATTGAAAGCCTTGATGCCCGCCCCTTTAGAAGCCGGTAAACCAGGAAGGATCGGCTGTAGCGACTGATCCATCCACAGGATAAGAGTTTGAAGGAATGTGATAATACGTGGTAGCTGACTTTAATTGCCGTCGGGAACGAATACTGCCATCGTAATACAGGGCCATTTGCATGCCCATGCCGGGGGCGTCATTCACCGCCCCTTCATAGGTGGCATTGGGATCGAACCTGAAAAACACTACATTCCGTGGCGTTGTGCCCCCAAAATGAGTACTTGAACCCGCCCACAAAGCGCCACCATTGTGCAGGCGCAAACAAACCCCAATTTGGCTGGATCCGGTTCCGCCCGTACACGTGGAGATTATCCCGCCGGTATTGGCATGGCTATCCAGTTGCGTGGTGGTGGGCAAAACGGAAACATAATTCATGTAGGGGGTCAGGTCGCTGGCTTTCAGGTTAGCAGGAACGGTGTTATTAGCGGCTTTGTACTGCTCGTAGGCGTTCATGATCATAAAGGCCACTTCCCGGGCCATGGTGGTTTGCCGGGCGCTGAGGTTGGTGTTGCTATTGCGGGAATCCAGCACTTTAGGAATGGCAAAGGTGGCCACTACCCCCATAATGGCCAGGGTAATCAGTATTTCCACCAGAGAAAAGCCACGGGGTTGGTGGGTAGCGACCATAATCAATCCTCTACACAGAGTGGTCTGTTGTTGCGTTTTTTACTCTATTTTTTCTATGTAAGATATCGATCACTGGCCTGAAAACTTGAGGGAATTTTTTTAAACGCAGTGATCCCCGACTGTGGCATCAGTCATTCCCACGCCTTCGGGGACTAAGGAGGCGCTTAATAAATGGCCATTGGCAAGCTCCCATACAAAAACGCCCATCCCCGAATGGGATGAGCGTTTTCAGTGCTGGTTCCGGCGGAGAGAGGAAATCCATAGAGGCTTTTCAGGCCGCCAAACTTCTGGCTAAACCTTGTATCGCGGTAATCAATAGCGCGGTCAGGTCTTCGCTCTCTTTCTCGGAATGGAACCGGTTATATTTAAAGGCGTTATCCCACAGGGTCTGGACTTTATAATCGTCCACCACCCCATCAATAACATCGCCGCCCTGTTTTTCGATATTCTGGTTGCCATCGCCGCCTTTACGGGCGCCTTTCACCCCGTCGGCGGTTTGCCCCAGCAAGCCGTGCGGGTTCACGCCATCGCCCAGCGGGTTGACACCCTGGTTAATGGTTACGTTGCTGTCAATATAGCCGCCATTCTTATCGGGCTGTTTGACCTGCAAGTCAATGGTGTACTCATCGGTTTTGACGATCAGCTTGCTGCCATCCCACTGGGCAAACTTACCATTGCCCAGGTCGATTTTTTCATCCTTGCTCATGGGCTTGCCGTCCACGGTGGGCGCTTTGCCGGAGCGATCGAAGTAAACCAGATTTTTTCCGACCTGAATGCCCGCCTCGCCAATCACGGTAGGCTGCACGCCATCGGCGCCCGGCTTGCCCCAGTTCACAAAGGTGGTGTTGTACTGCACCCCTTTATCAGAGAGCATGTTGTAAATGTTGCCGCCTTGGCCCATCACGTCATACTGTTCGCCGTCAAAACCCACCAGGTGCGGATCGCCCCAGTAACGACTGGCATTTCCGCCGTTGTAGACGGGCGGTGGTACTTGAGGGTCGGCCGGGGCCATCAGCTTGGGCAGCAAATTCATAATGCAGCACAGCAGATTGGCCAGGGGGGTGGATGCGGCCCCATTCCCTCCCGCTCCCGAAGGCAGGGCAGGCAGAACGTTGGGTAAAAAAGACGGTAAACCGAACTGCGGTTGAAGCTGTGGTAGCAGAAACGGCTGCGGTTGAGGCTGTACCTGCGGCAAAGGCACAGGCAGCAGGGGCGATTGCAATTGGGGCTGTACCTGCGGCAAGGCAACAGGCAGCAGGGGCGATTGCAACTGAGGCTGTACCTGCGGCAAGGCAACGGGCATCGGTTGCGGTTGAGGCAGAAATGAAGGCTGCGGCGGGGCTCCCGCCAGACCCTGCATCATTGATTGTAACAGGGATTGCAACAGGCCTGAGAACTGGGTCAGCATGCTGCCCGCCAGAGAGAAGTTATTGGCCATCAAGAACATCTGGTTCAAAACAGGGCCGGAGGAACTCGCCGGATTGGGCAGCATGCCCGCACCGGGAAAAGCGGACAGGCCCGCCTGAAGATTGCCAGCCATCAAGGGCTGCGGGGCCACCAAGGCGGGTTGCGGATTACCGGCCATCAGGGGCTGCAGCATCGCGCCGGGAACCATGGCGCCGGTGAGGGTCACTTTGTTGGGAATGAAAATACCGTTGCCCATTGTAACCATGGAAATGCTCCTTCACGGTTGATTAGCTTTTTCAGGGTGCCCAGGACAGGCCCGGGGGTCACCCTTGAATGCAATGAATAACCAGCTCTATGTTCAATACAAATCATTTCATCGATATATACAAATTAAAACAATCGAATATATAAAATTGATACCAGTTGCCTCAAAAACAGAGTAACTTCCGAAAATCCGAAAAAACAAGGTGAGGGTGCCCTCACCGAAAATAAGATGAGACGAGGGTGCCCTCACCGGAAATCAGATGAGACGAGGGTGCCTTCACCGGAAATAAGATGAGACGAGGGTGCCCTCACCGAAAATAAGATGAGACGAGGGTGACCTCACCGAAAATAAGATGAGACGAGGGTGCCTTCACCGGAAATAAGATGAGACGAGGGTGCCTTCACCGGAAATAAGATGAGACGAGGGTGCCCTCACCGAAAATAAGATGAGACGAGGGTGCCCTCACCTAAATCAGCCCAAACCCGCCAGCTCCCGGAGGAATTGGCGGGCTTTGTGGGACAGAGGAACAGTTCCGGTGAATCAGGCAGTGAACTGGTTGTTCTTGATAAAGCGGGTGTCAAAGAGGTCCCTGACCACATAATCGGTCACCACACCATCAATGACCGTACCGCCCTGTTTCAGGTCGCCGGTATTGTTAACGCCTTTGCGCTGACCAGCAACCCCGTCGGCGGTCTGACCCAGCAGGCCGTGGGGCACAACGCCATCCGCCAGCGGGTTCACACCCTGACCGAGCTTCACGTCACTGTCGATGTAATTACCCGTGGGGTGCTGTTTCACCTGAAGCGTGGTGGTGTATTCGGCGGACTGAACGGTGAGGACTGTTCCGTTCCAGCTCGCCTGCCCCTGACCATCCAGGGCGTATTGCTTATTGGGCTCCATGGCTTGACCATTGACCGTGGGAGGCTTCCCCGAGCGGTCCAGGGCCACCTGGCTGTTACCAACAGTTAGTCCCGCACCGCCAATAATGGTGGGCTGCACGCCGTTGGCATCAGGCTTGCCCCAGGCTTCGAACCGGGCATTGTATTGGAAGTTTTTGTCAGAAACGATGTTATACGTTTCGCCCGGCTTGCCCATCACATCGTACTGCTCGCCACCGAAGCCCACGAAGTGAGGATCGCCCCAGTAGCTGCCGCCGGGCTTGTCGTTATAGGGTGGCGGGGTCACGGGAGGCTTGGTCGGAGGCGTCACCGGAGGCTTGGCTGGATGCTCTGTCGGAGGGTATGCCGGAGGCGTCACCGGAGGCTTGGCTGGAGGCTCTGTCGGGGGGTATGCCGGAGGCGTCACCGGAGGCTTGGTCGGAGGCTCTGTCGGAGGCGTTACCGGCGGCGTCACCGGGGGTTCCTCCGGAGGGCAATCAGGAAGAGAATAAGGGTTCGGAACAGGCGCTGGAGTCGGCACTGGTGCTGGCGCAGGAGCAGGCACTGGGGTTGGCGCAGGCACAGGCACTGGGGCGGGGGCTGGTTCTGGTTCAGGCGCCGTTGCGGAGGCGGTTCCCTGATCCGCTACGGGCGCAGCGGGGGCTTCGTTCGGGTTTGGCGTCTCGATTTGCGTAAGGCCCTGATCCTGGGGCTCTGGGGGTAAGTTTCCAATATCGCCAGGGTTGTCATTATTGCCCGCGTTGGTGAACTGCTCTGCCTGGGTCGAAAGCAGATCGGCCAATGCGCCCATGAGTGCCCCAAGATCCGGGTTGGCCGAGTCCGCCAGAGGAGGGGGAAGTGGATCGGTCATGGCTGGCGAAAAGGACGACGCCATGGGCGGAGGGACGGACTGATCGCTGGCCAGCAGCTGCGAAGGCAGGGCCGCTTTTAACATGGTGCTGAGAAGCGTCAGGAGAACGCCGACCAACTGACCAATGGCATCCTGTGAATTGGTGGCCATCATCGGACTCATGGCCAGACTGTTGCCCAGGGCATTGGGCAGGACAGGGGTATTAAACTGGGCCAGACTGGCCTGTTGGGAACCCAACAGGCTGACCGACTGTGCCGTGGGGTTCAAATTGCTCAACGGCAGCCTTTGCGGGAAAGCGTTAAAAGCGTTAATCGACATGAATTTCTCCTAAGTTTTGAACCTGGCGCAGAGCGAGTTCAGGCCTGTCTCTGGCGCAAGTCTAGCTATGTCCGCATATCAGAGCGTTCCATCATTCTCTGACTGGTTTATATGGATATAAAAAATAAAAACAAAGTATCGATTTGGATTGCCTTATTATTTAAAAGAAAAACATTTCATATAACAGACACTCAAAGTCGGCCCCTCCCCCAAGCCAAAAGGCACCAGAGGGCAACGGACTCAAGCCGGGCCAGCAATGGCGCAGCCCAAACACCACCCGGCGCGGTTGACTGCCTGTCCTTAGCGCCCAGCGCGTTTCACGCATCGGCTTACTGCATCGGTGTCCGAAACGGATGCAACGGCTTTACACCCGCCACAACACCACTACGCCTTCCAAACCACTTTACTATCCAAACAGAAGCAATATTTAAAATCCATGGTAAAGTAAGTATACAAGAGGCTTTAATTTGAGGGTTGCTATGCGCGCAAGCATCCATTCCTCCGCCCCCGATCCATATTTTGAAGATCGCAGAGCCAGCACGGCCTACGTTCACGAATCCGCCTATGTGGATGCCCCCTGCCACATTGGCGAACATACGGCCATTCTCCACTTTACCCACGTGATGGCCCACGCCATCATCGGCAACCACTGCCTGATTGGCCGCAACGTGACTATCGCCTCCGGGGTTTTGCTGGGCGATGGCGTGCGGGTGATGAATAGCAGTCAGCTCAACAGCGGCGTCATTCTGGAAAACGAGGTGTATTGCGGTCCCTGCGTGGTTTTTGCCGAAAACCGGCACGTGCGGGCCCAGCCCAATAACATTTCCCGGGTAAGCCCCACGCTGGTGCGGCAAGGCGCTCAACTGGGGCCCAACAGCACGGTGGCCTCCGGTGCCACCATCGGCAGTTACGCCTTTGTTGAGGCGGGTACGATTGTCGATAGAAATATTCCCGACTTTGCGATAGCATACGGCAATCCACTCAGGCTTGCCGGTTGGCGTTGCACCTGCGGACAAACATTAAAAATCGCCCCTGCCGCTCAAGACGCTCAGGATGTGCGATGTTCGTACTGTAGCCGTCGCTATATCAGGCAGTCCCAATGGAAAATATTGCAGTTGACCCAGGGGGACACCGCGCTTGATTCCCATTCTCAATTTGACCCGTCAGTACGAACAGCTCAAGGACAGGATTGATCAGGCCCTGATTCAGGTGGCCGCCTCTGGTCACTACATTCTGGGGCCCGAAGTGACAGCCTTTGAGCAGGAAATGGCTGATTACCTGAAAGTTAAACATGTCATCGGTTGCGCCAACGGCACCGACGCCCTGTTTTTGGCCCTGAAAGCCCTTAAAATCGGGCCGGGGGATGAAGTCATCACCACCCCTTTCAGCTATATGGCCACCTCCGAATCCATTGTGCGGGCCGAAGCCAAACCGGTGTTTGTGGATATTGACGCCGACACCATGAACTTCAATATCTCTCGGCTGGAAGCGGCCATTACCCCCCATACCAAGGCCATCTTGCCGGTGCATATCTTCGGTCAGTCCGTAGATATGGACGCGGTTCGCGCCCTGGCCGAAAAACACGGGCTGGCCATTGTTGAGGATTGCGCGCAGGCCATTGGCTCCCACTTCAAAAATCAAAAAGTGGGTACCATCGGAGACATCGGCTGCTTCAGCTTCTTCCCCTCAAAAAACCTGGGGGCCTTTGGCGATGGCGGCATGTGTACCACCAACGATGACCGGCTGGTCGAGCGTCTGCGCATGCTGCGGGTACACGGCAGCCGTAAGCGTTACTATCACGAGGAACCGGGTCTGAACAGCCGTCTGGATGAGATTCAGGCCGCCATCTTGCGAGTCAAGTTACCCCACATTGATGAGTGGAATCACGCCAGACAGGCGGTGGCCCATCGCTACGATACCTTGCTGGCCCCGTTGGCGGAGTGGATTCAGACACCCCGCCGGGCTGAAAACAGCGGGCACGTCTTTCATCAGTATACCATTCAGCTCAAAGGGCCCCATCCCGCCCAGCTGCGGGAGCAAATCCAGCAGCGCTTACAGGCCGCCCAGGTGCAAAGTATGATTTACTACCCGGTGCCCCTGTACAAGCAGCAGACACACGCCAGCTTGAACCTGAATCCTGCCGACTTCCCGGTTTGCGAGGAGATCAGCAATCGGGTGCTGTCCCTGCCCATGTTCCCGGAATTGCGTCTGGACGAGCAAGAGCAAGTGGTACAAGCGTTGACCGCCGCCCTGAAAGCCCAACCGGTTCCGGCTTAAGTCAGTCCGTCAAATCCCTTGAAATCAGCGCCGGATACTCAGCGCCGGATACTCAGCGCCGGATACATTGACTGGCGCTGATTTTATTTTGGGACGCTCTCCAGCTAGGCGATTTGTCATTCACACGGCAATTTGTCCTTTCCACGAACGAAAGTGGGAAGGAATCCAGTATCATGACCTTACGCTTGCCCGGATGGCCTGAGCTTACCGCTCGAAGGGCAACTTCAAAAGCGAGGCCGCTCTGCCGCCGGGGGTGACCGGTCGTTTGCTGATGAGAGTACTGGACTCCAGTCGGGAAGGGGCTTCGGGATGAGAGACCGGTGTCATCCGCTCCACGGACCGCTCCACAGGCCGATCCACTTCCTCTGTATCCGTTTCGGAGTCCACGGCCTGTGGCCCCTGAGCGTCCAAACCGGTATCTGACTCTCCAGCGGAAATCTCCTGAGGCAGCTCCTCTTCGGGAAGCACCACTTCTTCGTCGTAATCACTGGGAATGGCCACGGTTAAAGGGGTGGCCTCCTCCAACTGGCGCTCCATCTGACGCAACTCCTGAACCCGCTCATTCAAGCGGCGTAAGGCATGCTCGATGGCACTGGAGATAATGGGATTACTGATTTTTTTGCGCAAGTCCATCAGCAGATCCCGAGAGCGCTCTGTCCCTCCCACTTGACCCAGACTGCGCACACAGGCCCACACAAAGACCGGCATGTTTTCCCAGTCGGCATTTTGCAGGGACTCCACCAGAATCGCTTCGCTTTCCCAGCCACGGCGCTTGCCCAAAGCCCGCACCACGGCCAGCTTCACGTCTTCGGAGGCTTCCCGACGCAGGGCCGTAATCAGGGAAATAAAGGCCTTTTGATCTTCCATGCGACTCAGGGAGTCGGCGGCCAGGGCCCGAATGGCGCTGTCGCTGTCGGTCTGCAGGGTTTTCACCAGCACGTCAATGGCCTCCGGGCCGGGGAAACGCTGGAGCCCAATGCAGGCGTAGCGCCGCACTTCCGGCAGGCTGTCGCTCAAGGCGTCCATAAAGCTGTTAAACACATAAGGAGAATCGCTTTCGGCGTCCGCCAGATTTTTGATGGCGGTCAAGCGCACATCCCCACAGGCGTCCGACAGGCCCTTGATAAAGACACTGGTCAAATCCCGATGCCAGCGATACCGGGACAGGGTGCTGTAGACTTGCGAGCGCACAGCCTCACACTCATCATCAATGGATTGAATCATCACATCCATGATCTGCTCGGCCAATTGGGCATCCGCGTGTTTTTGGGAAATCATAAACAGGTTGCGGGCGGCATATTCCCGCACCATGGAATTTTCATCCTTCATGGCCTTGAACAGTTCCCCACGCGCGGTGGGAGAGTCGATCAGGGCCATGTTGTTCAGGGCGGTCACTCGCACCACGGCCTTGTCATCGTGCATAAACTGCACAAACACGTCTTCCAGAAATTTGACGATCTCCGGGTTGCCCATGGCGTCCCCCAGAGCGATCACTTCCATGGTTTTTTCCCGATCCAGATCCCCGGATTTGACCGACAGGGGGATAACCTTCTTCAGGTACATCAGCTTTTCATCGGTGGAAATATCGGTTTCAATGGCTCGGGTTTTCTCTTGCAAAAATTCCAGAATAAAGCGGCTTTGAATAGCGTAGAAAGGCCCCTGTCCCTTTTCGCTTTTCTTTGGCGACGCAGTGGACCTCTCTGGCAACTGCCGGATAAAATCATGCTGGAACAGGGCCCGCAATACCTCAAAGACATACCCGTCCGTAAAGCCCTGAGAGGCGCTGATCTCCTTGATGGCCTGATTGGCCGAGAACCGGTTCTCCCCAAAGTGCTTGATCAGTGAAGCCAGCACCTTGTAGAGCGACTCTTCATCATTTAGAAAGGTCAACTTCAGTCGGGTAAAATTCAGCTCGAAGAGATTGCTGACCTTATCAATGCCCAGACGCTGGAAAAATTCCATATCCACGTGCTTCAGGCGATTGCCTTCCACCCGTTCCTTCATAAAACTGAGGATTTTCAGCAACCAGAACGGGTTGCCTCGGCTGAGCTGGATCAGGCTGCGATAAACGGACTCATCCACCTCCACGCCCATAGCGTGCAAGGGGGTGCGAATCAGCTTGCGGCAGGCCGCGTCTCCCAGGGCATCCAGCAACAACTTGGTCCGGAAATGATTGTAAAGCGCGCCGCCCAGCGTATAGCTCTCGCCCTCGGTGCGGGCGGTCATCACCACCATGAAGTGATAATTTTTTTGCTCGGTAATTTGAAACAACAGCTCCGTGAAAAAATTCTTCAGATCTTCCTGACGGGGCTTGTCCTGAATGCGATCCCATTCGTCAATGGCCAGCAACATGCCGCTATCAATATTTTCCAGCGTGGCGTTGATGAAATTGAAAATAACCATCAGGTGCCGTATCAAGGGATCTTTGGCCGCCTTGACATTTTTTTCCAGCCGGGAGGCAGCCGAATGACTGACCGGAACGGCCACATGCTCAAAAGCGGCCGGCGCATTGGGAATGACCGCAGGCGGCATAAAGTCAAAATGATCGGCGGCCACAGACTGATCAATCAGTACATTCAATTCCGGCGGCCCGTTCAGTTCCGGCAGGGTTTCCGCTGGTATCGCTTTCACCGGTTTGGGCGGCGAGACAATACCATCGACCCGATCATGGTGTTCCGGTTCTGCGGCACCCCGGGCCGGGGTATTCTCCTCAATGGCCGAAGGGTGCTGAGCTTCCCCGCCAGCGTTGGACTTGAGCAGGCCCACATCACTCTGATTGTCGGGGGCTGTAAAACTGTTCTCCCGCAGGGTTTCCGCCAGACGGATCGACTCCTGCAAGGTCGGACTCATGGGGTTGAGCAGCGAAGTGGCCACCATAACCCAGGGGTTCACGATAAGATCCACCAGCTTTTGGATGCTTTCATTCACCGAAAACTTGAGCTTTTTGACCGCGGGCACCTGACTGCGGATGGCTTTGACCAGTTGCTCCTGACTAATGGCATCCTTGCCCCCGATGGACTCCTGTAGTTTGACCAGAGCGATGGCTCGCACCAAATCCTGCCGTTCCCAGCGCAAATCCAGCTCCTGGGTAATTTCATTGACCGCCACCAGCGCCTCATCCAGAATGTGGTTGGCATCGGCCTGCAGCTTTTCCACCAGGGCCACATACACCGCTTCTGGCGAGTCATAGGTCATTTTACCCAGATTTAAAACCCGGCAGTAAACGCCTTCCTGAACCAGCGTGGTAAAAGTTTCCAGCAGGGCGGTCTTGCCAATACCAGCGTCCCCGGTGATGAGAGCCGCCTTGGGCTGGCCCGTTTTGGCCAGATTCAGCAATTTCAGCAACTGGCGTAGCTCGGTTTTGCGCCCCTGGATGGGCACATTTTCCAGCAAGTAGATTTCCCGGGTCGGGGCGTCATAAAGAGAATTCGGGTTTGTCAAAGATAGCTCCCACTCTGCTCGTCATGATAAAAACGACTGGAGATCTGTATTATATAATAGAATGACTTTCGGCAGTCGGGCCGAGACGGAAAGTTTCCTGAAAGCTCGTTCAAAAATGGGACTCTCCCCCAGTAGCCCCGGACTGTAGGACTGACACGTTTTCTGATTGCCTGTATCCAAAACGACCGCTGGACCCAAGCCGAATAGCCGACTTCAAACCGGACATGGCGGTAAAGACCAGTGAACGCTGGAGTTGTCGAGTCAGGCAAAGTAGATTTGAAAAGAGCAGCTTTAAAATGTTAATGAGCAGAGGTTCCATTATGAAAATTCAGGCCAGCCTGTGGGCAGTGGGCGCATTGTCTCTGTTAACCGTTGGCTTCGTGTACGCCCTGTCCGTAACGCCCTCGCCGTCCCTGCAGGCCAAGCCATCCTCTCCCCCCCCTGCGGCGTCTCGTTCTGCCGCTGCGGGCGCTTCCGTTGCGTCAAAGCCCGCTGGATCCCTCTCTCCGGTTTTAACCCAGGCCGATGCCTTTGAGTTTCTGGATCTCATCCCGGTGGGTAAAAAAGCCCCGGCCTTCACCGCCCAGACCGCCGAGGGCAAGCCGATTCGGCTGGCCGACTATAAAGGCAAGAAAAATCTGGTGCTGGTGTTTTATCAGGGCAGTTTTTGCAGCGTCTGCGGCCATCAGCTGACCAACATCCAGGAAAACCTGTCCTATTACCGGGCTCAGGATGCTGAAATCATTGCCATCAGCGCGGACGATCCGGCTCACGCCCTGAGCAGCGTGGGGGAACATGGTTTAACGTTCCCGGTGGTGCCCGATCCTGAAAAAAAGCTGATAAAACTGTTTGGGGTCAGTAACATCAGCAAAAAAGGCATTGCCTGGCCCTCTTTGTACGTGCTGGATAAACAGGGCACCGTGCGGTTGGCCTTTGCCAACGCCGAGGGAAAACGATTGCACAGCGATGAGATTTTACCAGCGCTGGCCAAAATCACCGGAAAGCCAGCCCCCCGCCTGAACTACGACTAACGTCTCATGACAAACGACAGTCACGTTCGCCCTCGCAAAAAGGCTTTATAAAAAAAGCGGACATTTCCGTCGTTGGCCGTTTTGATTTCATGGCGCTGCAAGCAGTTTGGCACACGCTTTTCCGCACCGACGCCACCTGACTTTTGATTGACCTGACTACTGGGGCGACTGCGGTTTACGGGTAATAAAAGTATGACCGCTTTCCACAACTCCCGGCTGGGCGGGAGCGGTTTGGGCCATTTGAGTGTAGCTCTCGGACACGGTCTTGAGTCGTTGGCTTAAGCCCTGAAAAATATCCCGGGTCGGCTCGCTGAGATTCGCCAACATGTCGCTGATGTCGCTTTGGCTGTACACCTCCACACTCACCGCGTCACTGACGGCGATTGCCGAGGCGGTTCGGATGTGGTCATTTTCAAACAGGTACATTTCCCCAAATATCTCACCGGGGCCCACTTTGGCCACAGGGATCAGCTGCCCCTGCGGATTGCGCTTACAGATGATCACCTCGCCCACCAGAATTTTAAAACTGCAATCGCCAACACTGCCCTCCTGAATGATGGTTTGCCCTTTTTGAAACTGTCGAATGGGTCTGGGTCGCGTGGACAAAATCGGATTCCGCCTCCAGGTTGGGAATATCACTGTGGGCCCGGTCAGGCGAACGCTCATCAAGCCCTGCCCACACCTCATATACCCATTATAACCATACTGCGGGTGGGGGGCATCAAAAATTCACAAGCCCCTCCCAGCAAGCGCTAACCGACAATCTTGGAAAAAAGCAGCGGATCACCCAAAATGCCTGCTCAAGTGATCGAACAGGCATTTTTGGATGTTTGGTTTTGCAGGATTAACGCTGCCCTCTGGCGATAAACTCCAGGTGATCCGGCCCTTCATACAAGGCCTTGGGACGAATCAGGCGGTTGTTATCCAGTTGCTCAATCATGTGGGCCGTCCAGCCTGCCACCCGGGCCAGGGCGAAGATGGGGGTGTAAATCTCAATGGGCAGCCCCATCAGGTAATAAATATAAGAAGTGGGGAAATCCACGTTGGGCACAATATTTTTCTCCCGGCGCATAACCGACTCCACAATGGAGGCGGTCTTGTACCAGCGGGTATCGCCCAGCTTCTCGCTCATTTCCGCACCCATTTCGGTGAGAATGAACGCTCTGGGATCGCCGTTTTTGTACTCCCGATGCCCAAAGCCCATAATTTTTTTCTTGGTGGCCAAGGCGTCCAGCACCCAGGCTTCGGCATTCTCCGGGGTGCCCACTTCTTGCAGCATCTTCATGGCTTCTTCGTTGGCCCCACCGTGCAATGGGCCTTTTAAAGCACCAATGGCCGCCACCAACCCGGAATAAATATCGGAAAGTGTGGAAACCGTCACCCGGCTGGAAAATGTCGAGGCATTGAAGCCGTGATCCGCGTAACAAATCAGCGAACAATCAAACACATGGGCCATGTAGGCGTCCGGTTTTTTGCCTTGCAGCATATACAGGAAGTTTTCGCCGTGACCCAGGCTGTTGTCCGGCTTGACGATTTCCTGCCCCCGGTTGATGCGGTAGGAATAGGCAATCAAGGCCGGGAACTTGGCGATCAGCCGGGTGGCCTTGCGCAGGTTGGCCGCATGGCTGTTGTCATCCCGATCCGGGTCATGCAACGCCAATAAGGCTGCGCCGGTGCGCAGCATGTCCATGGGCACGCTGTTGGGCGGGAAGGTCTTAAAGCTCTCCACCACAACGGCGGGCAGATCCCGCTCCTGTTTCAGCTCGGCACAGAAAGCGTCGTACTCGCTCTGGGTGGGCAAATGGCCCTTCAGCAGTAAAAAGGCCACTTCCTCAAAGGTGGAATTCTTCACCAGATCCCGAATATCGTACCCTCGGTACATCAAGCTGCACAAATCCGGATTAACGTGCGAAATGGTGGTGGTTCCGGCGATAATGCCTTCAAGTCCAGGGCTGTACTCTGCCGTTTTCATAGTCGTCCCCTTTTTTACCAGATGACTTTAAATGCTTGTGAGGATTGTACTACAACCGTCTCCGGATAAGCTCATCCGGGCGATTGAGTTCTGACGGGTTGGACAATTAACGGTTGGTGTTGGACGAAAACTGAGTGGCCAAACTGGAATCCAGCCGTTCATAATCCTGGTAGTGAATAAGCTGATATAAATCCTGCCGGGTAGTCATCTGCGGCAACAGGTTACTTTGAGTGCCTTCTTGCTGCAGCTGACGCATGCCATCCTCTACCGCCTTCATCATAATGCGAAAGGCCGTCATTGGAAAGATGACAATTGTATAACCCAGAGTCTCAAATTCAGAGAGGCTCAAATAGGGCGTTTTGCCGAATTCGGTCATATTGGCCAGCAGGGGGGCCTTCACTTGCCGGGAAAATTCAGCGAATTCCTCCCGGGTGGTCAGGGCCTCCGGAAAAATCATGTCCGCCCCGGCCTCCAGGTAAGCATTGGCACGCTTCACGGCATCCTCAAACCCATTGACCGCTTTGGAATCCACCCGGGCAATCAGCAAAAAATCGGGATTAATCCGGGCTTCCCGGGCAGCGGCTATTTTTTCCCGCATATTCTCAATGGAAATGACCTGCTTACCATCCAGATGTCCACAGCGCTTGGGGATGACCTGATCCTCGATATGCAGGCCGCTCAGCCCCTGCCGCTCGTACTCCTGCACGGTACGGAATACGTTGATGGCCTCCCCATAGCCATTATCCGCGTCGGCGATGGCTGGAATACTGACCGATCGAGCGATGTAACCCGCCTGGGTCGCCATTTCCGTGGCCGTCATAAACCCGATATCGGGATAGCCGCCCACCCCGTTGGAAATCCCCGCCCCGGAGACGTACACTCCCGGAAAGCCCACGGATTCGATGATCTTGGCGGAAATGGCGTTAAAGGCGCCGGGCAAGGCGATGGTGCCCTGCCTCATCAAGGCTCGCAACTGGGCGGGCTTGTTGGGTTGCGGATTCAGCAGGGCTTCGCTCACGGCTCTTCCTTTATATCGGCAAACGCTTACTTCCCGGTGGCAATGGCTTCCGCAAACAGGGCCATAATCTCGGAAATATCGGTGCAGGTTTCCAGACTCCACAGGGCTTTCAGGATGCGGTCGGCGTGGGCCTCACTCATCCAGCGCAGGGCCAGCGAGCGGAATTTTTTCTCGATATCCACATCGTTCATGGGGTTGCGGTTGTGTCCCAAAGGGTAAGCGATTTTCTTGCTGTACTGCTGGCCATCGATGGTCTTGATCACCAGCAGGTTGGGAATGCCCTCCGGGTAACCGGCGGTCATTTCGGCGTTTCGATTGACTTTGACTTTTTGGATCAGGGCCCGCAACTTGGGCTCCTGAATGCGGGCATCGCTGAAGGTATCCAGGGTGATGTCCCCATCCATCAGGGCCGCCGAGACGCAATAGGGCATGCTGTGATCGGCGGTTTCCCGGCTTTTGGGGGCCCAATGCTCGGCGAACCCGGCGATGATATCCACGGCGGCGTCAAAGCTCTCAATGGTGATGGACTCGATTTTCTGATCGATATTGTCCGCCCCGATTTGGGCCCGCAGTTCCAGGGCGGCCTCAATGGCGCTTTGGGAGTGGTACTCCGCAGGGAAGTGCTTGACGTAGGTCTGGTTGATCATAAAGTGCGGGTTGCCGTCTTCCCCGCCCATGGGGGCCAGATCAAAGGGGCCGGACACCTGGGCCCAGAAGCCCATTTCGCCTTCAAAAATTTCCGAAGGGCCGGTCATACCGTGCTTGGCCAACGTGGCGGCAAACACCGCGTTTCGGGAGGCATTGGCGAAAGCGCAACCTTTCCAGTGAGACAACTCTCCCACCCGGGTCTGACGCAAGGCGTTGTTGGGAGTGGCAGCCAGCCCTTGCACATGCACCAGTTGCTGTTGGCTCAGGCCATACAGCTTGCCAGCGGCCAATCCGGCGGAAAAGGCCCCATAAGTCACGTGATCCCAGCCTCTGGCGCGAATGCTGGCCGCATCGCACAGGCGACACTGAATTTCGTAGGCCAGCACAATGGCCGTAATGATGTCTTTCCCGCTTCTTTTCTCCGCTTCGGCCACGGCCAGCACGGCGGCAATGTTATCGCTGGGGTGTGCCGGTTCCTTGGAGAGGTACGTGTCGTTGAAGTCCAGATAGCGCATCATGACCCCGCTGGCAAAGGCGGCCAAATCCGGCGAGGTTTTGTGTCCGGTGGTTAATACGGTGGCCCCGTTGGGGTTACTGGAGAGTTGAGCCACCTGACGGGCGATCTGGGCCGGTTCGGCGTCGTAGGCGCCCATGGCGCAGCCCAGTGCGTCAATGACCCGGCGCTTGGCTTCCAGTACCGCTTCAGCCGGTAATTTTTCAAAGCTGAGCTGACTGGTGTATTCAGCCAGACGATCCGCTAAAAACATTTTGGTGTGCGAAATAACGGTCATGGGGTCTACTCTCCCTCACGGTTGATCAAACGTTTTTCAGGGCTGCAATATCTTTTGGGTGGCAGTGTCTTTTTTCTCTCACTCTTGTGGGCCTTTGGTTTCTGGGCCTTCAGTAACTCGAAAGTCCAGAGTGCCTTCCGCCAGCTCCCGGGGTGCAGGGGTCATCACGGTCCTTGACCGAATGCGCGCAACGCACTGCCATCGACTCCCCTTGCTTTTTATTTTACTCCGATTTCGAGGAAAGCCAAGCCTCAACATCGTCAGGAGATGCCGGGCCTGTCCTGACAGATCAACCGCCTCCCCCGATGCTGCCATCAGCGTGCCTTTCGGTATAACTTCTGCCCACATGGCTTCGGCAGCATTGATTGGCAGGGTCCATAAAAAACGGTAAGATCAAAATAAAGAGGGCCCACGGTTGGGAACAGGTTTTAAGGAGTGCAGCGGGTGACCAATTTAAATAATGATCCGCCGATCCTGCCAAATCGATGCCCCAAATCCTGTCAAATCATTGGGCCGTCAGCCGAAAGCACTGAAACGATTCAGTGGCCGGTTTACGATTTAATTGTCATCGGCGGGGGCATTAATGGCACCGGCATCGCCCGGGACGCCGCTTTGCGGGGCTTAAGCGTGTTAATGCTGGAAAAAAACGATTTTGGCTCCGGCACCTCAGCATATTCCAGCCGGTTGATTCATGGTGGTTTGCGTTATCTGGCCAATCTGGAGCTGGATTTGGTCTATGAATCGTTGGCCGAACGGGAATTATTACTGAAAAACGCCCCGCATCTGGTGCGCCCCCTGGCCCTTGGCTTGCCCGCTTACCGGGGCGGAAAAACACCCTTCTGGATGATTGAGCTTGGCATGTGGATGTATGATGCGCTTTCTGTTTTCAAAAGCCTGCCCTGGCATCGAATGTTCAGTGCCGCAGCGTTTGCCGAACGCTATCCCTCCCTGTCCCAACGGAATTTACAAGGAGGTACGGTTTATTACGATGCCCAGGTGGAATTTCCCGAATTGATTTGCGTGGAAAACGCCATGGCCGCCAAAGCGACCGGTTATGCCTCCATGCTGAACCATGCCCAAGTGGTTGATTTTGAGCTAAAGAATGGGCGAATCACCGGGGTGGAATTTGAGGACACCCTCACCGGGCAGCGTTATCAGGTTCAGGGCAAAGGGGTCATTAACGCCGCCGGGCCCTGGCTGGATCAGGTAATCGCCCTGACGCCAATGGACACGGTGAGGCCAGCGTCCACCTTGCGCCCCCGCATCGGGGGCACTTTGGGCACCCATATCGTGATTCCCCGTTTTGCCAGTGGCCCGGACACAGCCTTATACGTGGAGGCGGAATCCGACGGGCGGCCCTTTTTTATTATTCCCTGGCGGAAAGACTTTTATTTAATTGGCACCACCGATCTGCCTTTTACAGGCGATTTGGATCAAGCCGCTGGCAGCCTGGAAGAGGTGCATTACCTGCTACGGGAAACCAATCGGGTGCTGCCTCAGGCCAATCTTTCGGTGAACGATGTGCTTTACAGCTATGCGGGGGTGCGGCCTCTTCCGGCGGTAACTGCCGATCAACCGGGCAAAATTTCCAGGAAGCACTGGATTGAGGATCATGCCCGGGATACCCGGAACCCCATACAGGGGCTGGTTTCAGTCATTGGGGGCAAGTTGACCACCTATCGTAATCTGGCGCAGGCTACCGTAGATACCGCCGTTCGGGCTTTTGATCTGCGTTTGCCCCACGGCCAGAAAGTTCCAAAATCCGCTACCCAACATCTGCCCTTGCCCGGTGGTACGGGCATTGCCAGCATTGAGCGCTATAAGGCGGACCACATGGCCGCAGCCAGTCAGCGGTTCCAGGTAGCCCCTGAGGTGATTGCCCATCTCATCGATTTATACGGCAGCGGCTATGATCAGGTGCTGTCACTGCTTTCTGAAAATGAAGCGTGGAAACAGCCACTTTGCAGTGCGGGACTGGATATCCGGGCACAGGTCATCTTCGCCATTCGCAAGCAGATGGCCTGCACCGTATCGGATGTCATGCTGCGCCGGATCGGCTGTGCCTTCAACGCCGACGCGGGCATGCAGTCGGTTCAGCAGGTGGCTCAGGATATGGCCACTGAACTGGGCTGGGGCTTCTCTAGAATTGAACAGGAAGTTCAACAATATCGAGCCTTGATTCAGGCCCGGCATTTACACTTCAGGGCGGCCTCCGCCGTTGCCACCGCATAAACGAACACAGACGCCCAAGACGCCTGTGTTCGCGATTGCTAAAACGCCGGTGCTAGCGGAATTTTTCCAGAATGGCCTGAATGGCGGCATCCGAAGTGTCCACCGGCCCGGGCGCTTCCACCACCGGATGACTCGGGGTACTTCGACGAACGGTGGCAGGGGGTGTCCGGCTGGGTTTGTACACCGTGCTGGACTGGGCCGGCTGGTAACTGACGGGCACCATGGCCCCGCTGCTTTTACTGGAAGGTGTACTGGCTGCGGCTGGGGCGGGCTTCAGTTCATCCGGCAGCAAGGCACCGGAAGGGCGCGGTGACGGCTGGCTTTTTCTCCTGTAATCCAGCGGATCCACACCATTGGTCGTGCTATTAATGGTTCTGGCGGGTTCCATAGCGGGCAAGGCGTTGGAGTGTCCTCGACCCTGCAGGGAGACCGGCACCATGCCGGGGTCATCTCCGTTTCGCCCCGCATTGTTTGGGTTTAACTGGCCACCAGACGCAAAGCCGTTATTGCTGTTGGGAGAGTCCCCCTCTTCCCTTAAAATATGCGGGGTCACCAAGACCACCAGTTCCGTCCGCTTTTTATTCAGCGTGGAGTTTCGGGCCAAGGCACCCACGATGGGTAAATTGGACAGCCCCGGGGTGCGATAAACGGCCTCTTTATTCGTGTTTTGCACCAGACCACCCAGCACAAAGGTTTCACCGTCCTGTAGCCGCACGTTTTGGGTCAACACCTCCCGTTTGGACAGCAAGGTGATGGTGGTGCCACTTAAACCTGTCTTGGTTTCGGCCACGGTGCTAATGACCGGGCGAATTTTCAGGGAAACCGTGTTGTCCGCGCCCACCACTGGCAACATATTCAGCACAATCCCGGCTTCACCAATGTTCACGGTGGCCGTGGGCGCACTCAGGGCACTTTGGGTAATTTCCACAGACCGGATAATTTCATCCACAATACTCACCACGGCTTCATCATTGCTGGCCGTTACAATACTGGGGTTGGCCAGCATGCGAGCTTTATTCTGATTGACCAGCGCGTTGATCTGGTAGTAAAAATCCTTCATCCGGCGGGTGGGACTGGTGGTGAATTGCAGGAGACTCTCCCGGGGGGTCTCCGTGCTGGTGCCCACCCCGATGGCGCTGCCCCTTCCATTATTGGTCGAAGTATTATTGGAGCCCACTTTAAAGCCGCCCACATTCACGCCAAAGTTAAAGCCCAATTCCCGGATACCGGTTTCACTCAACTCAATCAGGGCTGTCTCCAGCACCACCTGTGGAATTTTACGATCCAGCATAGGGATCATGGCTTCCACCATGGCGATTTGCTCGGCCGTTCCCATCAGGGTCAGTGTGTTAAGCCGGGTATCCGGCAAAATAACCGGGCCGTTGGGGGCCACGCTGATGGTCTGCACCGCTTTCACCCGAGTGCGCAAGTTGATGGTATTGGTCAAACTGGTTTGACCACCGGAATTGCCGCCACTTTGAGAGGACTGGTTTGTGCCCTGACCTTCCTGCACGTTATCCGCAACCACCCGCACCTGTGCTGGCGTCTGTCCAACGCTGCCCGTTCCGCCGGCTCCACCCGCACCACCACTGCTGCCGGTGCCATTGGCACCCAGCACCGGGACCCCCTCGTTAAACAAACTGGAGGACAAAATGGTGGCGACATCCAGCGCGTTGGCATGACTCAAACGCCAGGTTCTGCTTTGCCGGGGTTGATCCAGAATTGCCAGATGCTTTTCAACCGCCTGAATATCCTGAGGCTGTCCCACCACGATAATGCTGTTGGTATGAAAGTCCGCGGTCACGGGCATTGCGGTTGCCCCCCCCGCTCCGCCGCCGCCAACAGCCCCGGTCGCTCCCCCATTCAGGGCATCCGAAAACAGGGTATTATTCAGGATGCTGGCCACCTGGCTGGCGTTGGCGTTTTTAAGCGCGAAAATGCGGGTCGCCGCCTTTTTCAGGCTTTGCCCCTTGGGTGAAGTGGCATGGGCGACTGTGAGGTTGTTACCCTGAATCGCGTAAACCAGATTTCCATAAGACTTGATGGATTCCAGCGCGTCCTGAATGGTGACGTTATTGAGATCCACACTGATTTCACCGGCCACCGACTCATCGATCAGAACGTTGAAGCCGCCCTTTTGAGCCAGGGCTCGCAGGGCATCCTGAATGGAAATACCGTGAAAGGACATGGTCACCAACTGCTGCCCGCCGGGGATGGGCAAATTCGCCTTGATGTTGGTGGGATTGACGGTGACCCGAATATCCCCGGTAATCGTGCCGGTCGAAGCGGAAAAGGCCAGTAGCCCGCCCTGAGAAAAAAGGCATCCCACACTCAGGAGCAGGGAGAGACTTTTTTTAAGGGCCAGACTGAAGATCTTTTTTTCCCGAAATGAAAACAAATTCTGCATGAGCTACTTCCCTCCGGCCAGGTTATTCAGGGCACCGGTGTCGGTCGCGGTGGTGGAAATAACCGGTGTCAGTTTGGTGTTGTTGATGATATGGGGGGTAATCATCATAACCAGCTCCGAACGGGTTCCGGTTCTTTGAGAGGCCCGAAACATGGCGCCCACAATGGGCAATTCCGCCACACCAGGCAGCTTGTCCGTACGATTGAGTTCCCGCTGCTGGATTAGCCCGCCAATGACCAGCGTCTCACCGTCTTTCAAGCGAACATTCTGAGCCAGCAAATCCCGCTTTTGCAACAGGGTCACCAGGTTACCCAAAACGGTTTCTTCCCGCAGCACACTGGTTACGGAAGGCCGAATACGCATGCTGACAGTCCCGTCTTCGCCGATTTTGGGCAGGATGTCCATCACAATGCCCGCCTCCCCAATCTCCACAGTTTGAGTGGCAAAGCCACTTTCATCCACCGTGGTCACCACCCGTCGTACAATTTCATCCACGATACTGATGATCGACTCGGTATCGTGAGTGGCCACCACGGTAGGGTTGGCCAGTACCTTGGCCTTGTTCTGGGAGATCAGGTTTCGGATCTGGAAGGCGTAATCCGGTCGAGTGACCGCAGGACTGGTATTAAAGGCAATACCTGAACGAGCCAGGGCGTTGACATCCGTGATATCGGTGATTGTGGAAAGCCCTATCAGCCCGTTACCGGACACTGAACTGAGCGGTTGATTGTTAAACCCGAATTGTAACTTGCCATCGGCAATCCCCCAGCGGGTGCCCAGTTGCTTGTTGTTGGTATCCGTAATTTCTACCAGAGAGGCCTCAATGGAAACCTGTGGCAACTGGGCGTCAAAGGTCGGAATAAGCGACTCAGCCAGGGCGATTTGCTCGGCAGTGCCCATAATGGTGATGGCATTTTGGCGGGTATCCGGAATGATCAACGCGCTTTCCGGGGACACCGTGGCATTGTCCTGGGTTTTGACAAAACCCCGCAAAGTAACGCTGCTGGAAAGGCCGGAGGTGACCCCATCCCCATTGCTGCCAAACACGTTGATGCCAGTGCCTTCCTGTACATCCTGACGTTCCACCCGAAGCGAGGAAGGGGTTCTGGGCGTTCCATTGATGCCTCCTGCTGCGGCGCCGCCTGCAGCGCTGCCTGAAGCGGCTGCGCCTCCCACGGCAAAGGAGGCAACCCCGTCATTGAAGGCGCTGCCCGCCAGAAGGGTCGCCACATCCAACGCGTTGGAATGACTGAGGTAAAAGGTCTTGCTTTGCCGGGGAACGTCCATCTTGGCAATGGCCGCTTCCGCCAGAGCAATGGTTTGAGCGGTGCCGATCAGAATAATGCTGTTTGTGCGCGCTTCCGCTGTGGCCGGTTGCATGACATTGCCCCCGGCGGCACCGGCGCCACCACCTCCCGCCGCGGCTGTTCCAGTCGGGGAGGCATTGGCCAGCAGGGAGTTATTCAGCATACTGGCCACCCGGGTGGCATTGGTGTAATGCAGGGCGACCACTTTGGAAAGCTGACGATCCAGCCCCTTGGCCTGGGCGGTTTGTCGGGACATGACCAGGTAAATATTGCCGCTTTGCTTCAGAATCTTCAAATTACCCAATGAAGCAATCGATTGTAGCGCCTGATTAATGGTCACCTTGGACAGATCGATCGTAACATTGCCAGTAACCGAATCGTCCATCACCAGATTAAACTTCCCGGTATCCGACAGGGCGTAGAGAACGTTGCGGATATTTTGATTGTCAACGCTCAGGGAAATACGGCGGCTTCCATTGGGTACATTCAGGGTTTCATCCAGCATGGCGGTATTGTCCAGAGCGCCAGCGCCCAGACCCGATTGAGCCATGATTGGCAACGGGGATACCCCCTGGAGGATCATCATTGCGACCAGCAATGGCGCCAGCGTTTTCTTCATGATTGGTTGCCTCTCATATCTCAACTCGACTCCAGGAAATTTTGAACACGGTCTCTGCCCAAACGGAAATGCCTTCGGGCAGAAGGGTTAAAACACAACGCAGCCTTACTCTTCCAGATTGATGTTAATGCCATTCCCGGTACTCACAGCCGCACTGCCCGGGGTGCTGCCAATCGTGGCACTGTTGTTGGGGGGCCTTGTACCCGTGACTTCCAGCGCGAAGGGGTTTGCGAAAGAACTGGCTGATCCAGTGGCAGCGGGGCTGCTGACGGACGCAGTGTCCACCGGAGCGGTGCCACCCACCATGCCATTGCCCGCATTACCGGCGGTGAGGTTCGTACCGCTGGTCGTGGTCGCATTGACCACAACCTTGTAGGGATTCAGACCCAATGTGCGATTTTCCCCGTTGAGCTGCAGACTCAAACCGGTCTTGCCAATGGCGGTCAGGTAAATACGCTGCCCGTTCACGTAAAATGATTCACCCGCTTTTTTGAACAGTGTTTTGGGGGCAACCGCGGGATTGACGTCTGCAACCTTGATAATGGCGATCTTGCTCTTGCTATTGGCCCCGCCAATAAACCCGGTGTACTGGACGCCCGTCAGGGCATCCTGACTTTCAGCCGGGACGATGAACGCGCCGTTGGTCTCCTGAATCAGGGGAGAAAACGGGTCAGGCCGTCCACTCAAGCCCGGAATGCTTTCCGCGGTATCCACCTTGCCAAAGCTCTGGGCAGGGGCTGCTTGGGCGATGAGACGCTCATCGGGATCCAATTTTCCCGCGGGCTTCTGTTTGGGCCATTGCTCCTGCAGGGTTTGAATATTAAGCAAGTCACTGTGGCGTGACGGGACCGGGGATTTTCCATTTTCAGGTTCCGCGGCATGCGACAGACTAACAGAGGTTAGCCACCAATACCCAAGCCCCGCGTAAAGCGATGAGCCCAGCAAACATAACCCAATCAGGGCGGCCACCATTCTGGGGTTGTTTAACAACTTGGATGTCCAGTGATTCTTGAGCGGGGAGGAGTCGTTGTCCCAAAAACCCTGATCAAGACGCGCCGACATTTCCACCCAGTCCAGCGGATCGGGTTGTTCTTCTGCCAGTGAAGAGCCGGTTTCCGATCCCTCGGGGATAGCCTGCTTCGTTTGCGGGCCTTCATACTGCTCCCAAAAGCTGCTGGCCACATCCGCCCGGGAAACCATCGTTCTTTCTGGCGTCAGATTTGCCTGAGTCATTTTTGTCTCAGTCGGGTTTTCTGACGTCTGATTTTTTTCGTTGATCGATCCGGTAGACTTTACGATGGGCTTTAAAGTGGCCCGATACACGTCTGGCAACTGGCTGTGCGGGTCCTGCCCACGCTGCGAATGCTGATTGAAACCATCGGCATTAAATCCATCAGCCGGTAAGCGGGCGGGCTCCGGCAGGGATTGACCCAATCGGCGAAAGCTTTTGGACTCTGACACCAGCAGCCACTGAGAAGGCGAGGTGGATGACAGGGGGGATGAGGCCCCCATTTTTTGGGCGCTCAGTGAGGTCGAGGTCTGGTCAGTCATCGGGTTGTGACTGGCAGGCGCTGAAAAAACCGTATGCCCAGATGCGGCCACAGCTGACCAGTAAGCGGCTTTAAGGGTTTCAATCTCCATGCCTTCAGAAGTCATCGCTTCCTGCGGATGGGTGCCGCCCATTCTCTTCCCTGAATGTTCACTCAGCATAATGCTTTTTACCTTTCAGATTTTTCCCGTGTCAGATTTTTCCCGTGTCAGATTTTTCCAGTCCGACTCTTCCAATGCGTTCCTGTCCGGCGCTTGCCTGATTACTGGCATGAGGTTGATAAACGCGTTTAACAACCACCATTTTTCAGGAGCCGTTTTCTCTAATGAAGCCACTGGAATATACAGTCACTGATACACAGGGCCTCATTGTTCAGAATATCGTTTTAGCCATTAAATCAACTCATCTATCCATAGGACTTTGCAGAGCGCTATGGCTGAAAACGCAGGTCCGGCTCCAATTAGCAAAGATCAGGCCCAGGCCATTCTCAATACAATCGGTTGCGGCACCCCACTACCCGTAGGAGAAAAATCACTGAACCGCCAAAGCCGTCCCGTTTTCTCGCACCAGAATATGAACCTTTTGACGGGAAGCGGTATGAAATTCAAAATCCCAGTTTGTATTGGCGCCCGTGGGTGGTGTCATTTGCGTTAAACGCAGAGAGGACTTTTTTTGCTGACTGAGATGCTGAGCGGCAGGCCGCACCTGCCGCCAGGCCTCCCCTGCATCCAGGGTGCTGTGCGCTTCCATCCACTGATAAGATGCGGTTACCCCTACAATGGCCAGCACACTGAAAACCAACAGGGAAACGGTTTCTCTGCTCATAAGTTGAACTCTTTTTTGGATTGCCTTCGATAAATTTATTGTGCGCCATTTCCAGAAGGCCAGCCTCCTGCGTTTAAAGGAATCCGCCGCTGAGCCCTCCCCCCGATGGTTTGGGCAAAATTACACAAAGGTAGACAAAGCGGACGTGAGTTTTTACCAAGAGGCTAACAGCGCGTTTCCCTGAAGGAAGGTGCCTGATTAAACCTCGATTTCATCCAGCGTCACCAGCGCCTGAATTTCCTCTGAGGAGAGAAAGACCGGGTTGTTGGCCGAGTTGTACTCAAAGCCGAGTTCAACCGGCTTTCCACGATGCCCCAGTTGATTGGTGTCATACTGAATATCATTGGAAAATTGAATGGTGGGCTGGATAACGTAATAGGTCTCAAACTCCAGCGTCAAGTGAGAGTCATCGCTGGGGCACATCACCTCATGCAGTTTTTCTCCGGGGCGAATGCCCACAAATTTATGTGGCACGCCGGGATACAAGGCTTCCGCCAAATCGGTAATGCGGGTAGAGGGCAATTTGGGCACGAAAATTTCGCCGCCCTTCATGCGCATAAAGGAATCCAGCACAAAGTCCACACCCTGGGACAGGGTAATCCAGAAGCGGGTCATGCGCGGGTCGGTAATGGGCAATTCACTGACCTTGTCTTGCATCAGTTTTTTGAAAAACGGAATCACCGAGCCACGGGAACCCACCACGTTGCCATAGCGCACTACGGAAAAACGGGTTGGCTTGCGCCCCGCCAGATTGTTGGCGGCCACAAACAGTTTATCGGACACCAGCTTGGTGGCCCCGTACAGGTTGATGGGATTGGCCGCTTTGTCCGTAGACAGGGCAATGACCCGCTCCACCTCGTGATCCAGACAGGCCCGAATCACATTTTCCGCACCAGTCACGTTGGTATGGATACACTCCTGCGGGTTGTATTCGGCAATGGGCACATGCTTCAGGGCTGCCGCGTGAATCACCACATCCACGTCGCTCATGGCCATATCCAGACGCTGGGCGTCCCGCACATCGCCAATGAAGTACCGCATGCAGGGGGCGTTGTAAGTTTGCTGCATGACGTACTGCTTGTACTCATCCCGAGAAAAGATAATGATTTTTTTGGGCTTGTACCGCTCCAGAAGGGTCTTGACCGCCTTTTTGCCAAAAGAACCGGTTCCCCCGGTAATTAAAATGGATTTACCATCAAACATAGCTTACCTCTGATCAGTCCCTGCCCATACAATCAGGCCATACTTAACTCATATCCACATCTGGCGCCTGCGCTCAAGCTCAAAGGCTCACAGCGAAAAACGGTTTTCGCCCCTGTGGGCGTTCTTGTCTATTGAACCTTTTTCCGGTCACTATCGGCGTCATCCAGGTTCAGTATTTTTGGAAGCGTCATCGAAAATCCCAAAAAAGTCAGAGTGCTTTTGCTATCATCAGAAATGAGCAGCAAGCAATATGAATGAGAAGTGGCGAACAGTCGTGCTGGATAATCGGGATTATAACAACCAATGAAGCTGGCCCTGGGCACCGTGGCATTGACCGCGCAAAACGGAAAGCACGCCGCGTCGGTGCCGCTGGAATCCGTTCGGGAGATTTTAAACCTGGCCGGGCAGGCCGGTATTGGCTTGCTGGATGCCGCCGCCGAACAGGAGGACAGCTTGTCCGTGGTGGGGCGTTGTTTGCCCGAAAAAGCCCCTTTCAAACTGGTGGTCAGGCCCTATCTGCACTCTGCCGAACCCGGGGTCAGCTCGTATGCCGATCAACTGGAACAGGGGTTGATAGACACCCTGCAGGCCTTGTCCCAGCCCCGCCTTTACGCCCTGAAAACCGGACTGTCTCTCGCTGTGATGAACCGGCAGGGAGAGCGCCTGATTCATCGGCTGGAGGCTTTGAAAAAACAGCAACTGATTGAAAAAACGGCTTTTTCCGTGTCTCAGCCCGAAGCGCTGGACTGGTTGCTCCAACACTGCCAGCCCGATATTGTCCAGTTACCACTCAATGTGCTGGATCAGCGTTTTTTGCACAACGGTCATTTAAGCCTGCTAAAAAACAGGCAAATCGAGATACACGCCAGAGACGTTTTTTTGCAGGGGGTACTGCTGGATCCCCTCCACCTGCACCCCTGGTTTTGGCCCCTGAAAAAGCGGATGGCCCAGTATCACGAGTTTTTGGTGAAAGAAGGACTCACCCCGCTGGAAGGGGCCTTGAATTTTGTCACCGCCTTACCCCAGATCGATTACGCTTTAATCGGGGTGCAAAGCAGGGATCAACTCAGCGAGATGGTAGCCGCCATACTGCCCGGCGTGGCCACGGATGATTTTTTCCCCTTTGCCAGCAATGACAGCCGTTTTGTGGACCCCTTGCAATGGAACCTGTATGAATAGGCCCGCCCTCATGATGGAGACTGTACGATGAAGGTCCTGTTCCGGGCCGATGCTTCCGTGGCCACGGGAACTGGCCATGTGGTACGTTGCCTGACCCTGGCCCAGCGTCTGGCCCAGGCGGGCATGGCGATCACCTTTGCCTGCCGGCATCTGCCCGGTGATATGAACCGCTGGATTGCCGAGCAAGGCTTTGCGCTGCTGACCTGGGAGGATAACGATCCGGCTGCGAGTCCACCCCGTCTCCTTCAGTATCTGCGACAAACCCGCCCGGACTGGGTAGTGGTGGATCATTATCAACTGGATGCCGCCTGGGAAGGCTCCCTGCGGGACGGAGTGGGGAAGATACTGGTCATTGACGATCTGGCCGATCGGCCTCACCACTGCGATGTGTTACTGGATCAAAACTATTTTACCCGGCCACAGGATCGCTATCAGGGGTTGATCCCGCCCACCGCCCAGTGTTTGCTGGGCCCCCGGTTTGCCCTGCTGCGCCCCGAATTTTCCGCCACACGCGCCGAACTACTGGCCAGCGGACGACGGCAGCAAGCCGCTTTAAAACGCATTCAGGTTTGCTTTGGCGGCAGCGATCCCACCGGGGAAACCCTGAACGTGCTGGAGGCCCTGTCGGGTTTATCCCTGCCCGGCTGTATCGTGGATGTGATCGTGGGGGCCAGCAATCCGGCCCGAGAAGACATCGAGGCCCGCTGCCAGAATCAGCCCGGTTGGCATTTTCACTGCCAGACCCCGCATATGGCCCGGCTGATGGCTGAGGCCGACCTGGCCATTGGCGCGGGAGGTACCACCACCTGGGAACGTCTCTGTCTGGGGTTGCCCGCCATTGTGATTGCCGTGGCCGACAACCAGCGACAAATCAGTCAGGAGGTGGCGGACGCCGGGGCTCAGCTCTATCTGGGCACCACCGGCACTATATCGCCTGAACAAATTGCCCAGACAGTGCTGACGTTTGCCCGCAACCCCGCTTTGCTCAAGTCTTATACGGATAACGGACTGCGACTGGTGGACGGTGGGGGCACCCACAGGATTCTGGAAATACTAACGAGTTATTAGGGCGTTATAATGAAGGTCAGCCCCGTAGCCCAGGGATGCGCCATTGCCGTACCCAGGCATTAGCGGCTCCCTGACCCTCAGGGTTTGGTATGTTCGACCCAGGAGCCCGGCATGTTCGATATCGTAGAATTATCCGTCCAACCCCGCATTTTAACGTTGCCGAATTTTTTAAGCGACGAGGAATGCGCCCATCTAATAGAGCGGGCCCGGCCCAAGATTGCGCCTTCCACCACGGTGGACCCGGAAACCGGGGAATTTATCCTGGTGGAAGCCCGCAGCAGTACCAGCACGTATTTCATGATTCGGGAAACGCCCACGATTACCGGCATTGAGGATCGTATTGCCCTGTTACTGGGCCTACCGGTGGAAAATGGAGAAGGGCTGCAGGTACTCAACTACAGTGTGGGACAGGAATATCGCCCGCATTTTGACTTTTTCGATCCCAACCTGAAAGGGTCAGCGACCGTTATGGCCTCTGGCGGGCAACGGGTAGCCACTTGCATTCTCTACCTGAACGATGTGGAAGAGGGCGGAGAGACCCACTTCCCGGAGCTGGACATCCGGGTACGTCCCCAAAAGGGCAGTGCGCTGCTGTTTATAAACGTGACGCAGGAAGGGGAGGTCGATCGCAAAACCCTGCACGCATCTTTACCGGTCATCGCCGGGGAGAAGTGGATTTCCACCAAGTGGGTTCGGGAGCGGGAATACAAGTAAAGCCCCCGTATCGCGCCTTGCGCAGATGGATTCTCCGAAAGGGGTTACCAGCTCCCTTTGGCCTCCGGGGCATACTGGTTGCAAATGTTTTTAAAAATGGCATGCGTGCTTGAATAACTGGAAATTTTCACGGGGCGACTGGGCCCGGGCAAGGGATTGCTTTGCTTTCCGTCGCTGCTTTCCTCCCAGGATGACATGGAGGACTTTAATTGCCCGGTATTGCAGTCCACTTCACTCTGATTCACCCGCCCTGGCTTACTCTGACCGGGTTGCAGCTCAATCACCCTGTATCGGAGCGTGCCGTCTCCCGCCGCCTGAATGGTATTCTTGTCCATATAAAACCGGCTGCCATAACTGGAGCGGTTCAGTTCCACCAGGTTGCTCTCCTGGGCATGACTGACCCTGCCACAAAGCAGACCCGACAGGATGATGAGCAGTGCCAGAATCCGGGCGTTAACAGGCTTACAAGTCAACAACATCAATGGGACTCCTCTGTCTGGGAAGAGATTTTAGGGAAGTATCGCTTGGCGCCACATTTGTCACGGTTTAAGTAAAGCGAGTTAGAAAGACGGCGTGGGCAAACCTTGCCAGAAGTATTTCCCCGGATTGCCTGAGCGGAACGCAGTCTGACAAACGTGTGGCCAAGGGATATTCTCTCGTTTTATTATAACGGGCGTCTCAATCTTTCTCCCTCCCCCAGATTTATCAGAGGAACCCATCAGAAACGGATCACATTCGCCAGAAAAATCAGCCTGAAATTGGCCATCGGCTCATGCTTGGACAAACCGGGTGCGCAACTTATAATAAGGTTCAGGTTTTATTTTTGCGATTCACTGTTACAGACAGATTTCTCAAGTTCCTCACCCTCTCACCAATTTCATCCCTGACTTTTTAACAATATCTCTCTCACGATTTCTCACTGTTCCCACCAGTAATTTTGTTTTGGAAAACGATTCCCATGCTTCAACGTGACTACTCCTGGAAACCGTATGCGGCCTTGTTGGCTGTTTATTTAATCTGGGGAACCACAAGTGGCGCCATTCGGCTGGGCGTGGACAGCATTCCGTCGGCCTTGCTGCCGTGCGTCCGTTTCCTGATTGCCGGTGGTCTGATGGTGGCCATTGCCTTGCTGCGAGGGGAATTGCTACCCGGCAAGCGGAACCTTAAAATTCACGCCATGACAGGATTTTTACTATTTTTCGCCGGAAACTCCATTGTTTGCTGGACGGTCAAGTACGTGGCGACCGGTTTCGGCAGCGTGCTGGTGGCCACCACCCCCTTGTGGATGACCCTGTTATCGGCCCTGGTGCCACCCCGGGAACGGATCTCGGGACTGTCCTGGCTGGGCATTGTCATTGGCTTTCTGGGTATGGTGATTTTGCTGTTTCCACAGCTGACCCATCCGCTGGCGGTCACCACGACCTTTTGGTGGTGCATGGCTGGCCTGGCCTTAATGACCTTCTGCTGGGCGGTGGGCTCGGTATACGCCCGCCGGAACCCCACCGGAGATTCCCTTTTTATGGCCGTGGGCCTGCAAAACCTGGCTGCGGGGCTTCTGCTCATTCCCGTCTGCTTCTGGACCGCACCCGAATGGTGGGGGCATTGGCAGCCCACCCGCACGTCCGTACTGGCCTTGTTGTACCTGATTGTTTTTGGCACCATGCTGGCCACTCCCTGCTATCTGTTCGCCCTCAAAAAACTGCCGGTCTCGGTCTCCAGTACCTTTGCCTACGTCACCCCGGTTCTGACGGTGGTGTTCGGGGCCCTGTTCCTGCACGAGGCCGTGACCTCCACCATGGTGCTGGGCGCCGTGGTTATTTTGTGTGGCGTGGCTCTGGTGCAACTCATGAATCGGCCCTGGGCCAATAAGCCCGTCTCTACTTCCCCCGTCCCCAATGAATTGGAGGTTGCTACATCCTGATGTCTTCCCTGTTTCAAATTCGCCCCATTGAGCCCCAGGACAGCGTTCAGCTACAGTCTGTCATCCTGTCGGTACTGACCGAACTGAAATGCGTCGGGCCGGGATACGCCTCTTCCGATCCCGAACTGCAGGATCTCTATGCCGCCTACCAGCAGCCCGCCCATCAAGCCCCCGATCGGGGATATTGGGTCATTCAGGAGCAGGCAACCGGACGCGTGCTGGGGGGTGGCGGCTTTGCCCCGTTAAAAGGATATACGGGCTCGGAAAAGACTTGCGAGCTGCAAAAGGTCTACTTTCATCCCATCCTGCGGGGACGGGGTTTCGGGCGGAAATTGCTGGAAAAGAACTTTCGGGAAGCGCAAGCCCTGGGGTACCAGCAGATGTATCTGGAAACGGTGGGCGTGATGACCAACGCCATCGCCATGTATGAGAAGCTGGGCTTCCAGCGACTGGAAGATCGGCTGGGGAACACGGGCCACGCCAGCTGCCATATTTTCATGAAGCGTTCTCTGGAAAAGCCCGCCCTGGTGCTGGCCTGACATTTAACAGCCTGACCAAAAGCACCCTGACTTGAGAAAACACCCGCTCTTGTTTGCGCTTGTTTGCGGGTGTTTTTTATTTTACTCGCCGGTATCGCTATCGTCGCCGGCATCGTCTTTCAAGCGGTGTCGAACCCCTTGATTAAAGCTCATATCCAGCTTTTTTTGTTGCAGGTCAAGCAGGCGCTGCCTGATTTTAGGAGTCAGAGGCGACTTCGGGAAGTTTTCCACAAAGCGCTGTAGCTCCTGCTGAACGCTGTCCGGGCCTTCACAAGCGGCATTACTGTTCACCAGCTGATCTTCCAGATCATTCAGGAGCAACAGGTTCGGATCTTGCAGGGCCTTGGCGAAGGCATTGGGATATTGGCGCTTGAAAGCGGTCCATTCGCCATACAGGCGAACCAGTTCCCCGCTGCCAAAGCGCGTGCAGCCGCTCAAATCGTCTAATTGTTCCATAGTACTGGGCCAGTAGCCATTCAAGGTCTGGTTCATCAGCTTGAAAAAAGCCTGATCGGCGGGTTTGCCCTTTTGGGTGGCCAAGGTCAGGAAAAAGGCCGGATCGGGGCCCGCCACCAAAATATCCCGATGCAGAATGAGGTAGCCGGGCATGGACTTCTTGAGGGCTTCAAAATCCTCATCGGTGAGGGTTTCAGCCCGTTGCAGAATGGCCCGGGCCGCCTCTTGCCCTTTGTTCAGGACAGGCTCCAGACTTTCTTTTTGCTTCGATTGCTGCCACTGTTGCAGGGCGGTGAGGTACTGCGCCGCCAACTGGGTCACTTCCACAGGCATGGTCGACGACGGGGGCACAGGCAAGACGGTGGCCGATGCAGCCTGCGTAAAAGCGTCGGGAGGAGTGGAACGCTCTGTCGACTCGGCCTTGACGGGCAGCGCCGGACTGGGGACGGTTTGTGGGGGCTGCACTTGTGCCGGGGAGCCTGCCTGAGTTTCAGGCCTCGACTGGAGCGCTGCGGATTTTGCATCTACCGGCTTTGTAGCTGCCGGTTTTACATCTACCGGTTTTGTATCTACCGGCTTTGTAGCTGCCGATTTTGCGTTTAGCGCTGTTCCGGGTGGCGCTTTGGGCGTTTCTGGCTTGGCCGGACGGGCCACTTTGGATGGCCTGATCTTTTCTTTTTTACCGTCCTTCTTGCCGCGTGCCGTTTTTTCGCGCACTGATTTTTCATCCGTTGATTTTTGGCGTGCAGACTTTTCAGGCGCTGATTGTGCAGGCGGCAGTAACTCCGACTGCTCGGCCGGAGAATCCGGTTTGACTGCGGGTGGCTGCCCTCCCGCAACCGGCGTGGTGCCAATGCCTGGCGAAGTCTGTTCCTCGGTTTTGGGATTGACTTTGGAGGGTTTGGGTGGCTTGGGAGTCCTGACTTTTTTTGCCTTGACCACTTTTACTTTGGCCGCCTTTGCCTTGGCTTCTGTGGGTTTCACTTCCGTCAGCCTGGCCTCTTGGGACTTCACTTCTTGGGATTTAATTTCCTGAGGCTTGGCTTCTGTTGGCTTAGCTTCTTTTCGTTTGGCTTCTTTGCGCTTGGCTTCTTTTCGTTTGGCCGTTTTGAGCGGGGTTGTCCCACGATCGCGCTGGGGCGTCGGCTCCTGCGCAGCAGAGGCAGTTGAGGGCGTCAACGCCGGGGCCTTGCTATCCGCCTGAACTGGGGTGGTCGACGGATTTACGGGCCGGGATTTTTGAGCCCGTTGTTTTTTCCGTTTCTTATCCCGCCGGGTCGGGAAAGGCTCTGCCTGAGGCCCCGCCGCTTTTTCCGGTTGCGCATTGGCAGAGAAGGGCTCTTCCGGGCGGTGGACTTTGGATTTTTCAGCCTCTAGGCTGGTTTTTTCCGGCAAGGTCACTTTTTCCGGCGCATGCTTCTCCTGACGCTTCTTCGAGGGAGGAAGGGGCTCTGACTTTATGGTTTCAGGCTTTACGATTTCAGGTTTTATTTTCTTGTTTTTTATTTTCTCAGGCTTTATTTTTTCGGGTTTTATATTTTCGGGCTTGGCAATTTCAGGCTGAGCTGCTGAAGGTTGAGCCTTGACCGGTTTTACCTTTTTCTGCCTGATTTTGACAGGCTTGGCGGGGGCCTCAGGCTTCACTTTGGCCACGGGCGGGGTCATAGGCGAAGCGGGTGGACTGGCCTGCGCCTGGGGTTCCGCCGGGTTGGACAGCTCTTTCACCTCGGGCGACGCCTGAACCTGAATGGCCTGAGGATTGGTTTCCACTATAGGAGCCCAGTCTTTCGAGGATCTTCCCTTTTTGGGTCTTTCTGTTTTGATTTTTTCTTTTGTGGCTTTTTCTTTTTTAGGTCTGGGCTGGCGAACCGGGTGAGCCTGTTTTTCGTCAGCCTGTTTTTCCTCACGGGTGTGGCTCTTGTCGGCTTTCGTCCCGGAATCAGGCTTGGCGACTTTGGCTTCTGCGGCTTCTGCGGGTGGAGCTGCAGGGGGACGCTTGGCACTGTCAACGGGCAGCACTTTGGGCTTGGCCTCAATGCTCACTGGCTTGGCCCCGGCACTCACAGCCTTGGTCTCCTGAGCGGTCTGCGGGGTTTTTAAGGGGTCTTGCGCCGCCTTCTCCACCTTCGGCGCTTGGCTTGCCACAGGCTGGGCCTTGACCGGTTTCTCTTTGGATTTACGCCAGCTTTTTTTAATTTTCTCCGGTTTGAGCGCCTTTACCTTTGTTTCATGTGTTTCAATTGCTCCAGTCGAGGGAGCAGGCCCAGTAATGGCCGGGGATTGTAACTGTGCCGGGCTGGCGGCTGAAGACGGTTTCGGGGTGGAGCCTGAAGGCTGCGCCGAAGTTTTTGGTTGCCCCGGGGCGGACGCTTTGGGGCTGGCCTTGGGAGGACGTTTGCTTTCCTTAACGGGTTCCGGCGGGGCGACTTTAGTTTTTGGAGGCACGGAGGGCGTTGAGCCGGGAGACACGGGGGACTGATCCGGCTGGGTTTTTGCTTTGGTCTCTGGCGATTCGGCTTTTTCAGACAGCGCCGGGGTGGACCGTCCTGTTTTTGCTGCGGGCGTGGAAGCCGCTGGCCGGGACTGAACCGGCTGTGCTTTGGTCTTGACCGGGTTTTCCGCTGTGGAGGGTAAAGGTTTTGTCTTGGCGGCGGCAGGGGTCGGCTGGGCAGCGGGTGGTCTCACAGGCTTTTGAATAGCCGCAGAAGAAGCAGCCCCTGATGGTTTTGACCGTTTTTGGGGCGTGGGATCTTCAATGCTCTGGTTCCACAGCCGTTCAAGTTCCGTATCAAGCTCCGGGGCAGACTGAAGCGCAGGGGCAGTTTCCTCTTTAACGGCAAAGCTACTGGGTAACCAGCCGGTGATCAGGGTGGTCACCATCAGCAGCGATATAGAGCGCGCTAATAACCGGGAAAAACCAAAGGCCACGCTTTTCATAGATATGCAGATAAAATCCCTGGATTGCCGTTAACGCGCTTATTCTAAACAAAGCAAAGCGGGAATCCCAGCCTGTGCGAATTAAATAGATGCTTGCTGCCCGCTCCTGGATTCAAGGATTTTTCCAAAGGCCTCATAATGGCCATTTAGCCCCATGGGGCGGCTGTTTGAAAGAGAAGTCCGGCAGTCCCTTTTTGTAACAAAAACACAAAAAACCATATACGTTAGCAATCCATACCCGCAAAAAGTTTTATATAGTGTATATCCTTTTAGGTTTGGTTGATACAAAAAAATCATCCTCTCAAGTTCGGAGGCTTGTTTAAATGTTACCAATGTCATCTTCGCTGGGTTTTCCTGCCATCAATACCCTGTCCGGTATGCAAACCCCTTTCGTAACCAGTAGTCCGGGAAACAGCATGACGGATTTCATGCGCGGCATCAACAGCTTGACCTATAGCGCCACGCACAACGCCGATGGCAGCGACATTCTCTCCTGGGCCAATGGCCTGGTTCAGCAATCGGCGCTTCGCAAGCAACAACAAGCGCTACAACAGCAGCAGCAACCTTCTCTGGCCAGCCTGTTGGGTGGGGCCAGCGGCATGCCGGAAAACGCAACACAGCCGGATATGAGTCAATTAATGCAGTTTTTGATGACCCTATTAAGCGGCCTGGGAGCCAAATAGACCAGCTCCAGCCCTTTCAGCGAGTCATTGGATTCTCAAAAATTCTAAAATCCCGGTCGGTTTTTGCCACCGGGATTTTGGGCGGGCTAGACTTGCAATTGTCCCCATCCAGACCGGGACTCGGGATCGCTAAAAATTAAGGTAAGGCTGCCTTGCCCAAATTAATAAAAGGCACATATTCCCTATTTAAAAAATCGGAAGTGACAGGAGTCGAACCTGCAACCCCTTGCGGGGCGACCGCTTTCGAGGCGGCTCCCTAACCATTCGGATCACTTCCAAGTTAAGGAAACATATTCAATTGAGGAAAAAAAGCTGCCCGGGCAATATAAATGGGACTTCGGGCCCACAGGTGTCGCCTGTTGTCATTCGGGACGTGAAGCGCCAAACACCGCCTGTTACTCGCCTTCTTTGTCCGTCATTATACAAAAAATTGGCCCGGTGGCAAAAGGAAAGATTCAGCCATACAAGAAAAAGCAAGACAAGAGTCAGCAAGGCAAAAGCCAGCTGGGCAGGATTGAGCGAAGCCCCCTGCTCTGCTCAATCCAGCAATTCTATCTCGCAGGAGTCAAACAAACTGTGAATGCGGGCGCTCAACTCGTCGTTGTCCAGATCCTTACTTTCCAGATTCAGCGCCTGAGCGGTTTTAAAACAGTGGGCGGCATCCAGACGGTTTCCCAGAAAGCTGTAAGCCCTCCCCAGATTGTAGTAGGCCAGGGCGTAACTGTCATTGATGGCGATGGCCTGCTGGAAGTACCCAATGGCACTGTCCACCTCCCCCAGCAAATCCAGGTGAATGACTCCCAGATTGTTGATCGGAATCTCATAGGTGTCATCCAGCTCGATGGCACGCTTGTAGTAGGCAATGGCCCGCTCCACATCGTTGGCCATCCAGCGCAGATACCCCAGGTTGGAGTAGAGCTTGGGCATTTTGGGGTTGGCTTTAATGGCCTTCAGGTACACTGACTCGGCGTTGGCAAAGTCTTCCTTCTGGAAATATAACAGGCCCATCTGAATGTAGTTTTCCACATCCTCCGGGTTCAAAACGCTGGCCATATCGTAATAGGCAATGGCCGCCTGAGCGTTCCGCAGGTAATCCGCGTGAATATTGGCCATGCTTTGAGCCACCATGGCCTTCCAATGGTTATCCTTGCCCAGTTGCAAGGCGGTGGCGTAGTGACAGACGGCCTGTGTAAAGTCATTCATGTAATAATAGGCGTTGCCCAGATGACAATGGGCGTCCGGCTGATGGGGCGTCATCTGGACAATGGTCTCGTAGACCCTGGCCATCTGCGGATAATTTTCCTGCTCTTCCAGCAAGCGGGCCAAATGATAGTATCCGTTCAGGTAGTCGGGATGCCGTTCCAGGGCCTTTTCAAACCAGTGGCGAGCCTCCTCCGGGTGTCCCGTCTCCCGGTAAAGTTCGCCAATGAGAACCGTGACACCGGGAAGCCCCGGGAACTGCTGATGAATTTTAAGATAGTGCGTCAAAGCCTGCTCGCCCCGGTTGAATTCCTCCAGAAACCAGGCCTGCATCAGCTGGGGCAAGAGGAGAAAGCCGTGCCCAAGGCTCATCCGCTCTTTGGCAAACGGTGCGGCGACGAGGGCCATGAACAGGCACCAAAGGCCGTACAGCCCTTTCCAGAGCGAACGGGGATTTTTCCAGTTTTCCGTAACAAAGTCCCGCTCCAGCCTGAAAAGGAAGATTCTGGCCTGGGCCTGCGCCTTGGGACAAAGCCGGATGGATTTGCCCAGCAGGCGTTTGGCGGCTTCATAATCGTCCCGGTGATAGGCCACAATCCCCAACACCTGATAAGCGCCAGCCAAGGCCTCTGTGGAAAGTACCTTGCCTGCCTCATGCAAGGTCAGGGCCCGCTTGGCCGATTGCTCCGCCTTAATGAATAACCCCTGCCTGAGCTGGGTCTGGGCCATTTTAACTACAATCCCCACCGCGTCCGGCGATTGTTCCAGGGCCCGGGCATATTCGTTCAGGGCCAGCGGGAGCTGATTTTCATCAACCGTGGGGTTAAAGTGGCTCAGGTAATACTCATCAGCCGCGCCGCAAATTTGACGAGCCACCCCATCACACACCGTTTGCAGGCTTGCATCTGTCTCAGGCGTTTTTTGGCTCATGGCAGAGATCCCCTTCACACCGCTGTGTAGGGGGTATCGGCGGGAGAAGGCTGAACTTTGGGATTTCAGGGGAAAGCGTTACATATTTTTACGCGCCAAAGCTCTGCACCCCAAAGCTCTACATTGCTTCCGGGAGACGCTGCATCGCTCGGCAAACAGGCTGACTGAAGCGGGTTTTGCGCAATCCTGCAAGTAAACGGTGAAAGTCTCCCCATCGGCGCTTTATAATCAGGGTATGCAACAAACTGTACTCATCTGGCTGGTGTTGGGCCTGCTGCTCTTATCGCAGGCGCTAACGTTATTGTCCGCCAAGGCTGACAATGTTCTGAATGGTAGCCTGACAGGCGCCATCAGCCGGAGCGCGCCTGCCCGCCCGCAGTCAGCCCGGCAGGGACTCCAGGTGGCCAGCGCCGATTTTTATTACCGTCTGGATGAAAAAGCCTCCTTTATTGCCCTGAAGAACCAGTGGCAGTCAGAACATCGTGGGGAATTAGGCCCGGAACAGGCCCAGATTTTCGCCGATCAGGCCTATGACAAGGCGGACGTGGAAGAGGTGCTGAAACAGTGGCGATATCACGGGGGGCCAAACCCATGGGTACTGTCCCTCAAGGCCCATTTGTTCAATGATGGGCAGAAGGCCTATTTGAACGTACCTGTCCAGGTCACCGTGCGGGCCAAAATGGGAGACTTAAAGGTCAACCCGGCCATCCAGATGACAGACTGGGGGCATCTGCAGCAATCCGCCCGCTGGAAAACGCTCTTGGGCCCGGAGACCCTGACCGTTTCAGCCATCGCCCCGGGCGAGGATCAGCTCCTCCCGCTGGGGAGAATCAATTTGCTGTCCTATTTATCCAAACATCCCAATCAATGGCCCATCGAACTGGAGATGCAGATCCGTTCCCCTCACTTTGCCCCCGTCTCCCAGCGAATCCCCCTGAAGCCCGATCACTTTGTGACCCCCACCTGGTATTAAACAGACCCCAGTCCGGTCAAAGAACCCAGCCCTGATCCAGTATTTTGGCAGCATTTTGGGCCAGCGGGCCAGACGCCACTCTTTTTTGCTATGATAAACACCTGTGTGTTTGTCTTCCAGAGAGAAGGGTATCCATGTTCATCAGACCCGATCAGCGCTCCGCCAACCAGCTTCGGCCCATTCGCATCCTCCGTCATTTCACCAAGCACGCCCACGGGTCGGTACTGGTCTGTTTCGGGGATACCCAGGTCCTTGTGACCGCCACCGTGGAAGAACGGGTGCCTCGCCACATTCACATTTTAAAAGAAGAGAACACCGGCTGGCTGACGGCGGAATACGCTATGTTGCCGGGCGCCACCAACCAGCGCACCCAGCGGGAACGGCAGAAAGTCTCCGGGCGCACCGCGGAAATCCAGCGGCTGATTGGGCGCACCCTGCGGGCCAGCGTGGACTTGACCAAAATCGGTTCCCGGACCATTACCATCGACGCCGATGTCATTCAGGCCGACGGTGGCACCCGGGTGGCCGCCATTACCGGTGGATATGTGGCCCTGGTGGATTGCCTCAACAAACTGGTGGCCGATGGCATGCTGGCGGAACTGCCGCCCTTGAACCCCGTGGCCGCCGTCAGTGTTGGACTGGTGGAAGGGCTGGAAATTCTGGACCTGAACTACGATGAGGATTCCACGGCGGAAGTGGACGCTAACGTGGTTATGAACGCCGAAGGGCAATTGATTGAGTTGCAACTCAGCAGTGAACGGGCCCCCCTCAGCCGGGCCCAGCTAAACCGGCTGGTGGATCTGGCGGAAGCGGGCATTCAGCAACTCTTCGCCGAGCAGCAAATCGCCCTTGCTCAGGCAACAGGTACATCCGTGCCGGTGGAAGCCCTATAATTCCCGAATAAACCGCAAAAACAAGTCGCTACACTAGAAAGACCGTAACCCTCATGACTGGCACCTCCCAAAAATCTCGCCGAGAACTGATTCAGCGTCCCAAAGGAACGCAGGACCTCTTTGGAACGGAGGTGGAACGCTGGGAATCCCTGGAATCGACCTGCCGTCTGCACTTTCAGAACGCCGGTTACCAGGAGGTTCGCACCCCGATCTTTGAGCATACCGAGCTGTTTGAACGGGGCGTGGGCGAAAGCACCGACATCGTCAACAAGGAAATGTACACCTTCGAGAAAAGCGAGCGTCGCCTGTCCTTGCGCCCGGAAGGGACTGCCGGGGTGGTGCGGGCCTTCATCGAGCAAGGCATGGCCCGCTGGCCCAAGCCGGTCAAGTTGTATTACATGGGCCCCATGTTCCGCTACGAGCGGCCACAAGCGGGCCGCCAGCGCCAGTTTCATCAGGTGGGGCTGGAATTGTTCGGTCTGGACACCCCCGCCGCAGACGCCGAAGCCGTTTTAATGGCCATGCGGTTGTTTGAGCAGCTGGGCTTGCCCAATCTCTCCCTGCAAATCAATAATATTGGCACCGCCGAATGTCGGGAGCGCTTCAAAGCCGGATTCAAAGCCCTGTTGGCGCCCTTGCTGACCCAGTTGTGCCCGGATTGCCAAACCCGGTATGTTAGCAATCCCCTGCGCATGCTGGACTGTAAAAATACGGGCTGTCAGGGTATTTATGCTCAGCCGGAGGTGCAAGCCTTTTTACAAACGGACTTTACCAGCGAAGACTGCCAGACCCATTTCGCCGAACTACTGACGATTCTGGACGCCCTGAAAATCCCTTACCACCGCAATTTTATGCTGGTGCGAGGGCTGGACTACTACACCAAAACCGTGTTCGAGATTACCTCCACCAATCTGGGGGCGCAAAACGCCGTCTGTGGGGGCGGACGTTACAATACACTGGTGGAAGATCTGGGCGGGCCGGAAACCCCTGCCATCGGCTGGGCGCTGGGCATGGAGCGGCTCATGGCCCTGGTGGGCGAGCTGCCCGTCAAGCCGCTGGACTACTACATTGTGACCGATCAGCACGCGGCGGCCTTTGATCTGGCGGAGCAACTGCGGGCCCAGGATTACAAAGTGGAAGTGGATCTGTCTGGCAAGGGCTTTGGCAAGCAACTGGAACGGGCCGCCAAGCTGAATGCCCGACAAGCCCTGATTTTGGGCTCGGCGGAAGTCCAAAGCGGTGAAGTGCAACTGAAAACGCTGGCCACCAAGGAACAGCGGGTGGTTCCTTACGCCCTGCTGCTGCAAGACAAGCCGGTATAATCCCCGATCAGGAGGCTGCATTGCTCAGGCCCAATACCTTGGCTCGCTCCTTTCAGCGTGTTTGCGATGCGGAAGGTTGCAGCGCCTTGATCAGGCAGGTCATCTCAATAACCTTCAAGCCCCGGGTCTGAAACGGGATACAGCGCTTTGGCGCCTGGAACAGCAGATAGTTCCGCGGGTTTGCCTGCTTCAGGGCCTCGAAAAACGGGGTGTCAAAGGCATGGTAATACCGCTTGGGCAGCTCGCTCAGGCGGGGTTCCTTAAAATCAATGCTTTGCACCACAAAGTAGTCAATACGGTTCTGTCGCACAAACGCGCTCAGCAACTGGGCGTCCACGGCATAGTAGGCCTTCAGGAACGACTTCAGGCGATCCTTGATGACCTTGTAATACCCCTGATGAAAGGGGATGTAGGCTTCGTTGCTAATATAGACGCTGCGATAAGCGTACAGGGGGATATTGCTGGCCAGGCCGGGAGAGGCCGCAATCATGCTTTGGGCAGGGGTTGTTCCCAAAAAACTGTACAGGTTGCGCTCGCTCTCCTTGGGGTTCATCAGATCCGCCCGCCAGAAAAAACTGGTGAGCAGCAGGCCCAGTGCGGCCAGACCCAGATAAGGCCAACGTTTGGCCGGGCTATAGCGCCGCTGAAGCTGATAGATAATGGCCCCCACCATAAAAGTGGGGATAAGGGGCAAGGTGTACTGAAAGTAGCGCTCTGGCACGTAAAAGTAAAACAGAACGGCCCAGGCCACCACATACAAAATGGACGAGCTGATCAGCAAACGCCAGACCTGCGGCGGAATCAGCAGGGGCCCCCAGTACGCTTTGGCATAGCGATTGTACACCCACAACGCCAGACCAAAGCCCGCCGTGGGTATCAGGATATACAGATGAGGAACCCGCTCCAGTAGTTGACCCAGCCATTGCAGGGGCCTTATCCAGTCTTCCGAAAAATTGCCCCACGGAAACAGAACCACCCGCCCCCCACTGGCAAAATCAGGAAGGCCCTCGATGGACTGATTGGTATTCAGCGGGCCAAACAAGGGTCCGGTTTCGGCGCTATGGGCCGAACGCCAGAACAGCAGGCCCAGACTTCCGGCCAAGCTCCCCAGCAGGCACAGCAGCCGATCTTTGAGCATGCCATCCTGATTGGCCAGATAAACGGTTTCAATGATCAGTAGAATAAAGCCCAAAAAGAACGCCGGGGGATAGATTATGGCGCTGAGAACCAGTCCCAGCCCCAGCCAGTACCAGTTTTTCAGGTGCAATTGCCAAAGCGTCCAGAATAAGAGGGGATAAATAAACGATCGGGAGAGCCCACCCGCCATATTCTTGAAGATCCACAGGGCGCAGTTGAAGGAAAAGCAGACCCAAAAAGCGTACAAACCATTCTGGTAGCGTTTGGCATACTGAAACAACAGAAACGTGGTCAGCACCACCATCCCGAAGGGCAAGACCTGAGAGAGCTGGGCAGGCGTCAGCCATTGCCCGCCCAGCAGGTACAGCAGCCACAATACCGGCGAGATAAGCATGGGTTGAGTGAAATACCGGGCGATGTAATCCTCACCAAAGGCGGAGGGGTCGGCGATACGGGCCATCCAGTAGATTTGATTGCGCACATCATCATTCAGGGCCGCCGGATCACTGAAAACCCGACGTTCCACCCACAAGGCCAGCCCCAGGGCAACCCCAAGGGCCAGCAGCAGAAGCGACCAGTCTGACCACGCCTTGGGATTATCAGATTCTTTCTCACGCATGGCGCCGGACAATGCCCCTGACTAAAGATTAACAAGTGACTGCCTATTGAAGAGCTGGGCCTGAGGCGCGGAACAATCAAGCTCACGCCGCAACAGCGTACACCCACTATAAGCAATTGGCCGCCCAAAGTGAACAGAAAAGTCTGTCATCGCTGGGATCACCCGAATCAGGCGGCCCGGGCGGGCATTAAAAATCATGTTTGGCGTTCATGTAATTACCCCCATCACAGGCTGAATCGTTGAGTGTTCATCGTGAGTCAATTGTCCGTCCCTACTGTCTCATCACCGCAGGCTGGAACCCGGAATCGTTCTCATCAGCGGGCTGCTGTGGATACCCCCACAGCCGCTCATCAGCGCACGGCTGCAAACGCCTCCACAGCCCATCCGGCGGCGACCGCTGGACGGCCCTCCACGGCGGGCATCGTTCAGGGCGGCGTTCACCATTCCTCGGACCAAACCCAAAACGTCTCACCCGGTTGCGGGCAAAAACTGCCCCAATGGCTGCGAAAGGCGTCCATCGACGGCTTGCTCTCCCTGCGGTACGCCGTGGACTGGATGAAAATGCTGGGGGGCCTGTGTTTGTGGTCGTTGATTTTTGTCCCCCTGCCCAAAGCCTTATCCACCCGCATTGAGAAAATGTCAGCGCACCGCTTTTTAACCGGACCCAAGGAAAAGCCGGATTTAATGTACCTGAAAGACACCTCCCTGCGGGCGTTGGTTCAGGAACGATTCATCAACATGAGACAGGTTCTGGAGGAAAACCGGGCAAGCCTGGCCAAAGCCGGGGTAAAACTGGATGCCACCCTGGACACGTTGAAAATTCACGCCTGGCACATCCCGGCCCCTCCCGGGCGGCCCACTGTCGTTCTCCACCACGGTCGGGGCAGTAACATGATGCACCTGGAGGATGTCATGCAGGTCTTTCGGCAAAAAAAACTGGGCCTGTTGCTCTACGACTATCCCGGTTTTGGCCGCAGTGGGGGTATCGCCACCCCGGACGCCCTGAACAAATCCGGTGTGGCGGTGAGTTTGTACGCCCAAAGCAGTCGCGGGCTGGAAATTCCTCTTTCCCGGCAAATTCACGTGGGCAATTCACTGGGCAGTATGGTGGGCGCTTACACGACCCGCGTTCTGGAACATCTGGATGAAAATCCCTTGAAAGCACTGGTTCTGGTCAACCCACTGCCTTCTTTCAAACAGGTATTTGTCCACATTCGGGATCGCCTGAAGCTGGGCTGGCTGCTGAATGAAAAACGCATTCGGGTGGATATGGATGGGGCCACCCCCTTGAGGCAGCTCACCAAAACCCCGGTTCACTTTGTGCGGGGTCGCAATGACAAGTACATCCCCGTGCAGCAGGTTGAAGAGATGTTTGAAACTGTGGGCTCACAAGGCGCCCGGGCGTTTTACAACGATTCGGGTCAGAAAAAACTGACGTTGTGGAACGATACCCACCACCGACTGGGAGAGAAAGATTACCACCAATTGGCCCGGTATGTGGATGATGAGGTTGTGGGAACCTGATGCGTGCGGGAAAAGTACAGAGCCCCCCCCCTGAGCGTGGGCTAGTTTCTGGCTTGCCGCAGCATGGCTTTGGCCTGACCTTGCCGGGGGTCCCTGGGGTCGGGCACCAGTTGGATCAATCGCTTCAGGACAGTTTGGGCGCGCTGGGGCGCATTGGCCTCGGTGTACAGGGTGCCCAGGCTCAGTAACAGGTCCGGATCATTCTCCGCCACACTCTCAACGGCCCGGTAAAAAGACAGGGCTTCGGCGGTTCGTTTTTGATGCTGCAGCAGACGCCCGTAGTACAGCATGACATCCGTTTGCAGGGCCGCTTGATAATAATGGGCCGCCGCCGAGGGGGCAGCCTGCTTCTCGCTCAGGTAGCCCATCAACTTCAGAAAGCGGGCATCGTCCGGAGCGATGGCCAGCGCCCGGTTCAACGTTTGGGCACAGGCCGCCCGATTTTCCTGCTGCAAGTGCATCAGGGCCAGCCGATAGAGGTATTCCGGATGATTGTCATCCAGCGCCAATGCCTGCGTATAAGCCGATTTTGCCGCCTCCCACTGTTTGCCCTCTTCCAGAACCCGTCCTTGCTGATACCACAGCCAGGCATTGTCCGGGAACTGCCGCAGAGCCTCCTTGAGAAGGCCCGAGGCAGTCTCAGGCTGATTTTGGGTCAGGGCCAACCCGATCAATTGCTGGTAAACCAGCCCATGGGGCTGTCGGGCCTGAAGGGTTTCCAGTAAACGGCGGGCCTGCTGCTGGCGACTGCTGTCAGCCGCACCGGGACTCACCGTAGGGGCGGACACTGAACTGGCAGGCGACAGATAAATCAGAGCCAGCAAATAATTGGCCTGCGAGTGATTCGGCTCCCGGGCCAAAAAGCCTTGCAAGGTAATTTCGGCATTGTCCAGTCGCCCGTTTCGCACATCGTCCGCCGCGCGTTGCAGGGTGGGTTCCTGAAAGACGCTGTACTCATTCAGGGGATGCAGGGAATAGACGCTCTGACTGACCGCATCGGCTTGCCCCGAAAGGGTTATGGGGAGGTCATAACCCGCCGGGGTTTTCTGTAAGCGCAAGGGAACGGGCTCCGGCCTGTCGGAGGTATCAGAAGACTGGGGCTGGGTGGAGGGGTTTGCCGGGGTTAAAGGGGTACCCGGGGCTGTGGGTTTGGCCGGTTCCCCCTGACTGAGGAAATTCAAGGCTTCCAGCGGATGTTGCGAAGGTGCGTTGTCAGACAGCCGAGATCGCGCGGATGGCCGCTGACGGGGCAGCCAGTCCGTTTCAAGGGCTTTAGGGGCAATGGAGGCCACGCGAAGGGGCGCAGAGGCCCGCTTGATAACTGACTCCACCTTAACCGGGGATGGAGCGACCGCCACTACCGGCTGGCGCTTGCCCGGATCAGCCTTTTTCACGCTGGCAGAGACGGGAGAGACCGGTGCAGCGGAGGATGGGGTCGCCGTGGCAGAAGCAAAAGTAGCCGAGAATGGAGTCGCAACAACGGAAGCTGCAGTGGTGGGAGGAACCTCCTTCAACCCGGTGGCCGCTTTTACAGGCAGGGCCCGCTGACTTTCCTTTTTCCCAGACTCTGGCGCAGGGGCGGACTTTCCCACGGCCCCTTCCGCACTGGACTGAGGCGGGGTGGTTTTAGCGGACTGAGGTTTGGTCGGGGTGCGGACGGATCCTGATGGCTTTACCGCCGCCTGTGGCCGGGCAGGGGACTTGACTGCCGAGGGAACCGACTGTGGCTGACTCTGCGGGGCAGGCCCCAGCGGACTGTGCGGGGGGCGCTGATGATTTCCCACCAGCGTCACCACAATCTGCCCGGGCGAATTGCTGAGAATTTGAGGCTGCAGTTTTTGCCAACTGGTCAAATTCAACTGAAACCCCGTTTCATCGCCGGAAAGCAGGATGGACTCAATGGCGGGAATGCGGGCTTGAATCTGCTCGGCCAGTAAACGTTCCCGAGGGCCATTCAATCGGGCCTCCCGAGAGGCGATGGTAATCTGGTAACGCCCCTGAGGCACCGGACGCACCAGCAACTGAGGATCAAAGCCCGTCCCGTTCACCGTAAACGTCAGGTTGCCGCTGGGCGTTAGCTGAATATCGGTAACTTGACTGGTAAGATCCGCCCAAACCGCAGCCACAAAGGCCCAGCCGAAACCGGACAGCAAGCAGAGCGCTGAAATTTTAAGGGGTTGTCTCCTCCACTCACCCAGCACAAAGAGTCCTCAGGTTAGCCTCTCACCGATTAGGCTTTCAACTTCTGCATATAAGCCCGAATGGTCTCCGCATTGCGGGCGTTGGGGGACAGTTGCAGGTACTTCTCCAGATGCTGAACAGCTTTGGGGTTATCCCCCAGCTTGGAAAAAATCAGGCCCAGGTTATAGTGGGCCTCCGCAAAGCCGGGCCGAATCTGAATGGCTTCCAGATACTTGTTGCGGGCCTCTTCCAGCTTGTTTTCCGCATTGTACAGGTTCCCCAGGTTAAACAGAATTTCGCTATCCTTGGGGTTGATGCTCAGGGCCAGCTTGAAAATGGACTCCGCCTCGGCGGTATTGCCCAGCTTTTTGAGCGAAGTGGCGTAGTTGTTCAGCACGCTGACCGGAATGGCCCGGGTAAACGCTTGATTGGCGGCATCCGGCTGATCGTTCAGCAGGTATATTTTGCCCAGCTGGTTATAGGCCTCTCGATCCCCAGGATTGCGCTGGATATAGCGGCGAAGCACATCGATGGCCTCGGCAAACTGACGATCTTCGGCCAGGGCTATGCTGTAATCCACCACGTATTTGCTGTTGTCCTGATCCAGAAGGGTGGACTTCTTCAGGCTATCCAGGGCCACGCTCATCTTTTTTTCGCCCAAGGCCGTCTTTCCGGACTGATAATTCTGTTCCGCTTCGGCGTTGGTGGAGCCAGACTTGCGGTTGCTGGCGCTGGCATTACTCAGGCTCTCCCGCAAACTGCTGTTTTCCTGTTTCAGGCTGGCCACTTGCTGGTTCAGGCTCTGGATTTGCTTCTGCTGGGTCGGGCTTGCGGTAGCCTGGGTGGCGCCAGTCGCTGTCGCTGTTTTGTTGCTGGCCGCCTTCAGGGCCTGCTTGGCTTGCAAGGCCTCCTGACTGGCTTTTTCGTACTGGGCTTTCAGGTTGGATAAGTCCGCTTGCAAGCTGGCCACTTTCGATTGCAACTGAACGGCAGCCTCCTGTTCATCCGCGGCCTGACTCTGGCTTGCCCGCAGGCGTCCCAGTTCACTTTGCAAGGCTTGTTTGTCTTGCGTTAACTGGGCAATCAGTTCCTTGTCGGCATTTTTGCCCTTACTGGCAGGGGCAGTCTTGCGCACAGCCTCCAGCTCGTTTTGCAGGGCCTGTTTGTCTTGCGTTAATTGGGCAATCCGCTGTTTATCAGCACCGCTGTCCTTGCTGGCAGAGGCGCTCTTGCGCAGAGCCTCCAATTCGCTCTGAATGGACAGCTTGTCCTGCCTGAGCTGTTCAATGACCTGCTTGTCGGCGCTACTGACTTTAGTGGCAGCCGCGTTCTTGCGCAAGGTTTCAATTTCTGCTTGCAGCGTGGCGATTTGCTCTTTGGAGGAGGCGTTTAGCCCGCTTTTCACCTGATTCACCTGATTCTTTAAAAACGCGATTTCCTTGTTCTGCTGGTTAATGGTCTGAATCGACTCTCCCAATGAGGCCTGAGCGGTGACCAGCTGGCTCCTCAGAGCCGCCAGATCGGCGTCCCTGCTGGCGGGCACCTTGGCCGCCGCGGCTTTGCTTTGACCCAGTTCAGACTTCAAGCGGTTATTCTCGGTCAGTAAAGACTGATAGCTTTGGCTCAGGCGCTCGACTTCCGCCTTGTAGGTCTGGGCGCTGCTGGTTTGGCTACTTTGAGCGCTTAACTTGCTTTTTAGCCCCTGATTTTCAGTAGCCAGCAACTCATACCGCCGGTTGAGTTCCGCCAGACTCTGTTTCATGGCCGACAGACCAGACTCGTTGCTGGCGCTCAGGGCCGCGGTCAATCGACTGTTCAGTGCCTGATTTTCGGTTTTTAGCCGGTTAATTTCAGAGTCTTTGGCATACAGAGCCGGATCAGGGCGCTGTTTTTCCACGGCAAGGGAGGTCAAACGGGTCTGCAGATTGCCATTTTCCGCCTTGAGCCTATCCAGTTCGCCCTTTAAGCGAATCTGCTCTTCCCGATTGCTTTGTTGCTGGCTTTGCTGAGCGCCGCTATTTTGTTCCAGAGAGGAAAGCCGGGTCTTCAGATATTGGTTTTCCTGGGCCAACAGGTCATACTTCTGGTTCATAATGCCCAGGGTGCGCCGCAAATCAACATCCGTATATTCGCTTTGAACGGGCTGAGGGACTTCCGGTCGGTTTCTGGAGGTCACGGGCGGACCATAGGTGCTGCGCGTCGCCGTCCAGTTGGCCGACTCGTTGAATTCCAGCTCAATTTGAGCCCCCTGATTACGCACCAGCCGAATGGTGCCGGGCTCGCCTTCAATGTCAAACAAAATACGGACAATGGGGCGACCATTTCCGGCGTACTGATTGACGGTTACATTTTTCAGGGCAGGCAACTGCCGAGACAGCGTGTGCAGCAGCTGCACATCCCGGGGCAGCTCCTGCCCGATTTCCGCGTTGTCGATGTCAATGATAATGCGCTTGTGCCCGGCGATATTCAGGGTGTTGACCGTGGCTTTTACATTTCCGGCGGAATTGATTTGAAAATGCCGACTGGTCGCGTCGTAGCGAATATCCTGAATTCTGCCATCCACGGCCCATACCGGACTGGCCAGACAAAGCAGGGCCAAACCGGTGAGGCTAATCAGGGATATTTGTCTGGAGAGTGACACCATGCTGCTGTTCAACTTCGTGAAATCCTTCAAATTCATCTGATAACGCCCCGGCTGATGCCGTTCCAAATACGGACTGACTGTTGATGCGCCTGTAAATGAGTTCCTTTAAGCCTGACTGCCCGAGCCTCGATTTCTGTTTTTTCACTTTTTCGACGCCGGGCTGAGAGACTGTTAGCGGGCATCAGACGCAGACGGATCGGGCAGCGCCAGAAAGGGGCCTTATCTGGTTAGGACGCAGTATTCCCGCTTTATAACCTGATCTAGTATACCATTTTTATCCGTATCGAATGATCTCGCAGCAGGCCACACAGCCGCCCACCCCAACAGGGTCGTCGCCCTGATGTGTGAGCCAGCCCTCTCATTTGACCGGCAGGGGCGCTGACGGGTTGCTTGCCGTATCCGTGGGGGCGGTTTTGATGATCAAGGCGTTACTGACTCCGATGGAACCGGCGGAAGGGCGGTTGATCATCCGCCCGTAAACCGACATCTGGGTGGAACTCCCCCCGTCCAGGTTCATGGCGTTGACAGCGCCCAGTTTTTTCATCAGGTGAGCCATCTCGTACAGGGTCATGCCGATGGAAACATCTTTGTGTCGACCATCCACAGCCACCAGTAGCAGTTTGCCCTGGGCGGTCACCCCAACCGCACTGCGAGGCTCCCGGCTTCCCAGACTTCTGCTGGTAAAGTGCTGGGCCTGAAGGTCTACATAAGGGGTCCCGTTTCGGACCAGCCAGGGTCCACCGCCCACCGCGTGCTTCATGCCTGACCAATCGGGCAGCGTGTACACATTCAGGCTGACCGGTATATTAGGATTCATACTGCCCAGCGCCAGCATTTCGGGGGTGGCTGGCCCGGAAAGCACCATTCCGTCCTTAGGAATAGAAAGAGATTCGGTTTGAGAGACGGCGGCAACCCTATCCTGACGAATCAGGATCTGCAATCCATCCTGAGGAACGGGCGGAGCCTGCTTGCCCCAACGGGTGGTGTACAGGACGGTCTGATTGCTCTTCACCCGAGGCTGGTTAATGGTGTGGATAGCCACCCGGCGGCGATCAGGCAACAGAACCTCGCCGCCCAGCCGGACCCGGTCCATGACAATCTCGTTATTGGGCGTAATGCCCATGGCCACCCGATCGTAAATCGGCCCGGAAATGAGTTCCTGATTGATGATCAGGATGCCCAGCGGAATCCCCTTATCCTGCTTGAAAAAGGAGCCATTGATTCCGGCAACGGCCTGATTGCCTGCCACCATGGCCGCCACATTGGCCTTGGCCCCCATCCGGTTAGAGGCCAGAGCCGGGGTAATGGTGACAGACGGGTTTTGCGGGTCAATTTCCAGCACATTGACGCGAACCGGCCCGGCTGGTAGTCGTTCCATCAATAGCCTGTGCTGAATGCCCGGGGCCAGTTCCTGATCGGGCTTGCTGGCCTTGTCCGAAGTGCCGGATTGGCTCAACAAATGAGGCATATTCAGAGTCAAGCGGGCGTTTTGCCGGGTCAGCGTAACCGAGCCCGGGAGAACACGCTTGACGAAAATCTGGATGCGCCCGTTACGGCTTTCAATAAATACCCCTTTAAGGTTGGGCTGATTAAAGGTGCGGTTTTGCGGAAAATCACCCGGGGCAGAGTCGGCCTTGAAGCTGAGGGTCATGGGCTTGCCCGGTTCATCCTGAACCACCAGGGCTTCCGGCGATCGACTCAGGGTTAAAACCAGCTGGGTATGCGTCCCAGACTCCAGAAACTGCAATTTGTGCAGCGTTGCCACCACCGGGACCGGCGAGGGACGCTGAGCCCCCGCTCCGGTAAAAAGCAGCGGCATCAGAACAACCGCCACTAAAAGCACGCGGGCGCTCCCGAGCAACAGTCGATTGAGACAGTGGGCCTTCAAAATGAGTCCAGTCCTCCAGATTGCAGGCGTTCAGCGTGATTGGCGTCTTGGAGCAAACAACGGAATGGCGGAGCAGCATATCGGATCGCGAAATTGTCCTGTTCCTGAGTGCGGGCATGCTTCGGTAAAAAACACCCCGCAGCAGTCGGTCAAACCGGCAGCAACTGTCACCTGATATCAACAATCCGGGTCATACACCCCTCCGATTGTTTCTGAGCGGGTGAATCACCAAACCGGCGTATATAACCAAAAAATGGATACTGATGTGCTTCTCACTCTCTATCATAAAGCCTGATTCTGTTCATTTCAAGTCAACAAAGTCGAAAATCATCCAGACTTTCGACTTTGTCGGTTTATTCGACTGAGCAGATCCCGGTGAAAGCGGAAGCAACCGCTACGCTGGTGGGATTACCCTTGCACCGCTGCGCCCATCAAGCCGGATTGGACCTGTTGCACGGCATTTTTAACGTCCTGATTGGGATCTTTAGCCGCCCGATTCAGCAGCCCCTTGATCACCGGATCGTTGGGACGATCGATGTAACCCAGCGCGGTCACCGCCGCGGCTTTCACTGCCGGGTTTTCCTTGGGATTTTTCAGAATGGTGTTAATGGCTTCCAAACCCGGCAGGGCGCGTGTTTCCACCTGGCTGTTCTGGGCCCGGTTCAGGTTACCCAGGGCAAACAGGGCCGCCTGACGAATCAGGTTGCCATCTTCCTGCGCCTGCCCCGGAGGCAGTTCATTGGTCGGCGCCAGGGCTTCCCGCTTCAGTAATTCGTAGGTCTCACGGTTGCCTTGCTGACGGGCGGCAAACTCCAGAATGGCTCCCAACTTCTGGTTGGCTGACGGCGGAGCGGCAATGATCATGTTCAGCTCCTCCGGGCGCATGGTCTGGAACTCGCTTCCACCGGCGGGCTGCATGGGTTGTTGCATTGCCTGCTGCTGCATAGCCGGATCCATTCCCATAGGAGCCTGTGGCTGCTGCATTTGCTGCATCATCATCTGCTGCTGCATAGCCGGGTCCATTCCCATGGGGGCTTGCGGCTGCTGCATTTGCTGCATCATCATCTGCTGCTGCATAGCCGGGTCCATTCCCATGGGGGCCTGTGGCTGCTGCATTTGCTGCATCATCATCTGCTGCTGCATAGCCGGGTCCATTCCC